>NZ_BAAALD010000067.1:17990-42945 GCF_039528095.1 Kitasatospora arboriphila | reverse complement strand
GGTCGCGCAGCCGCTCGACCGCGGCCGCCTGGTCGTCGGGACGGAAGTCCAGGTGGAGGCGGTTCTTCAGCTGCTTGCGTTCGGGCACCGGGACGAAGATCAGACCGGGCAGCCGGTCCGCGGACGGGCGGATCTCGAACTCGTCCGGCGCGTCGTTGACCACCGTCCACCCGAGGGCGGACACCCACCAGCGGCCGAGCGCCACCGGATCGGCGGAGTCGACGACGACCTGCTCCCACTCCAGTGCCATGGTCGCACCATAGTCCACCCGAGCTGACGGGGCATCACCCCCCGCCGCCCGCCGCCCGATCCGCCTCCGACCAGCGGTGACGCAGCCGGTCCGCCTCGTCACGGAGGGCTGCCAGCAGGGCCCTGGCGTTCGCCGAATCACTGGTGCGCAGCGCGGCGACCCCGATCCGCCGGGCCAGTTGCGGACCGTCGACCGGCCGCACCGCGAGGTCCTCCCGGTGCGGGCCGAGACCGAGCCTCGGCAGCAGCGCCACACCGACCCCGGCGGCGACGAACCCCTGCAGCACCGAGTAGTCGTCGGTGCGCAGCACCGGCACGGGTTCGAAGCCGTCCTCCGCGCACGCCCGGAACAGCACCCGGTCGACCGGGTCGGCATCGCTCACCCCGAGGATCCAGCCGTCCTCGCGCAGCGCCGCCAGCGGCACCCGGTCGCGGCCGGCCTGCGGGTGGTCGGCCGGCAGGACGAGCTGCAGCGGATCCTCCAGCAGCGGGTGGACGACGAAGTCCTCGCCGAGGTCCAGGCCGCCGTCCGAGCGGGAGTAGACCAGGGCGACCTGCAGCTGCCGGCTGCGCAGCCCGGCCAGCAGGGCCGGCAGCTCGCCCTCGGTGAGCGCCAGGTGCACCCCGGCGCGGTGCAGGGTGCGGACCGCCGGCGGCAGCAGCAGCGCCCCCGCGGTCGGGAAGGTGCCGACCCGGAGCGTGGCGGCGCCCCGCTCCACCAGGTCGGCGAGCTCCCGCTCGGCGACCCGGACCCGGTCGAGCACCGCCTCGGCGTGCGGCAGCAGGGCGAGGCCCGCCTCGGTGAGGACGGCGCCGCGGGCGCCGCGGTGCACCAGCGGGGTGCGGAAGTGCGCCTCCAGGGTGGCCAGGTGGTGGCTCACCGTCGGCTGGCTGTGCCGCAGGGAGCGGCCCGCGGCGGCCAGCGAGCCCTCGCGGGCGATGGCGCGGAGCACCTGCAGGTGGCGGAGATCGAGCACGGGTGGGGCCTCGGCTGTCGGGTGGTCCGGGTGTCGGTGGTCCGGGTTGTCGGTGGTCCTCGTCGGTGGCCCGGGGTGGAGCCATCGAGGTTTTCTGGAGATGTCCAGAAAAGTACCGGGTGCCTCGATGGGCGGCGCGGTGCGACGGTCGGAGGGTGAGCACCATGACCCTCTCCTCCCCCGTCCCCGCCGCCGCCGACCCGGCCCAGCTGCGCGCCCCCTACGCCGAGGCGGTACGGGCGAGCGCGGACCGCGACTGGCTGCGGCTCAACGTGCCCGGGCACGCCGCCGACCCGGACCGCTTCGCCGGGCTCGCCGGACACGTCGGCGAGGCCGTGCTGCGGCGCGACGTGCCGCCCCTGCTGGAGGGCATCGACCTGGGCCCGGACAACCCGATGGAGCAGGCCCTGCAGCTCGCCGCCGACGCCTGGGGCGCCCGGCGGACCTGGTTCCTCACCAACGGCGCCTCGCAGGGCAACCGGATCGCCGCCCTGGTCGCCCAGTCGCTCGGCCGGACCCTCGTCGTCCAGCGCAGCGTGCACTCCAGCGTCGTCGACGGCCTCGTGCTGTCCGGCCTCGGCGCCGCCTTCGTCCAGCCGACCGTGGACACCCGGACCGGCATCGCCCACGGCGTCACCGCGAGCGACCTCGCCGTCGCCCTCGCCCGGAACCCCGACGCGGCGGCCGCCTACGTCGTCACCCCCAGCTACTTCGGCGCCGTCGCCGACGTGGCCGCGCTCGCCCGGGTCGCGCACGCCGCCGGGGTCCCGCTGATCGTCGACGAGGCCTGGGGGTCCCACTTCGGCTTCCACCCCGCGCTGCCCGCGAACGCGCTCGCGCACGGCGCCGACCTGGTCGTCTCCAGCACCCACAAACTCGGCGGGGCACTCACCCAGGCCGCCATGCTGCACCTCGGCAACGGGCCCTTCGCGGACCGGCTCGAACCGCTCGTCGAACGCGTCTTCCACCTCACCCAGTCGACCAGCGCCAGCTCCCTGCTGCTCGCCTCGCTGGACGAGGCCCGGCGGACCCTCGTCACCGGGCACCGGGCGATCTCGGAGTCACTGGCCGCCGCCGACGCCATGCGGGCCGCGGTCCGGGCCGGCGGACGGTTCCGGGTGGTCAGCGACGGCTTCGGACGCTTCCGGGACATCGTCGCCACCGACCCGCTGCGGGTCTCCGTGGACGTCCGGGCCGGCGGCATATCCGGGCACGAGGCCCGGCGCCGGCTGATGCAGGAGCACGGGGTGCTGGTCGAGGTCGCGACCGACGCCGCCGTCGTCGCGGTGGTCGGCGCGGGCGCCGGGCCCGAGGCGGAACGGTTCGCGGCGGCCCTGCACGCCCTGCCGGCGGTCCCGGGCGTCGCCGAGGGCGCCCCGGGGCCGGAGCTCCCCGCGCCGGGAGCCGTCCGGATGACACCGCGGGAGGCGTTCCTGGCGCCGGGGCGGTCGGTGCCCGCCGCCCAGGCGGTCGGACGGATCTCCGCGGACACCCTCTCCGCCTACCCGCCCGGCATCCCCAACGTGCTGCCCGGCGAGGAGATCACCGCCGAACTCGTCGCCTTCCTCCACGCCGTGGCCGCCGCCCCCACCGGCCACGTCCGCGGAGCCACCGACCCGGCCGTCACCACGCTGCGGATCGTCGCGGACCACTAGACACCTGTGCCGATCACGAATCGGCGACTTGCCCGACCGGGTGTCGGCCGGCCGTGCGTCCACTGATCGCCGATGACCGCCGAAACCGACGGCCGGACGGTGATCCTGGAACGGGACGACCCCGGTCCTACGTCTTTCGTCGCAGACGGGACAAGGCCTCTGCCCGGTGTCCGGTTGATCGATGCGGTCCTACCTTGATCCGCATGGAGATCCCCGAGCAGTACAGGTACGCGGTCGTCCCCCACGTCATGGTCGACGGAGCCGCCGAGGCGATCGAGTTCTACGTGGCCGCGTTCGGAGCGTCCGAGCACTTCCGGATGGAAGGAGAGGCCGGGCGAATCGCGCACGCCGAGATCGGCGTCCACGGGTCCACCCTGATGCTCGGTGACGCCGACGCCCCGTTCTCGCCTCCCGACGCGCTCGGGGCGTCCGTCGCCCTGCACGTCTACGTGCCGGACGTGGACGGCCTGAGCGCCCGGGCCGTGAGCGCCGGTGCAGAGCTGCTCTCGCCTCCGACCGACATGCCCTACGGCGCCCGGCAGTCGATGCTCCGTGACCCGTTCGGCCACATATGGATCTTCCTGACGCCCATCGCTCCCTGACCCGGACGCAACGGCCGGCACACGGACCGGCCCCTTGGAATCGATCGTCCGGGCAGGCCGGTCCGTAGCGGCGCCGACGGGCCGACCGACAGGGGCGCAACGCCCCCGGCCGGTCGGCCCGCCGGGGTGCGGCTATTCGACGGTGACGGACTTGGCGAGGTTGCGCGGCTTGTCCACGTCCCGGCCGAGGGCGACCGCGGCGTGGTAGGCCAGCAGCTGGAGCGGGATGTTGAGGAGCAGCGGGTCGAGCTCGGGCTCGCTCTTGGGGACGACGATGCAGTGGTCGGCGAGCTTGGTCTCGGGGGCGCGGTGGGCGATCGCGAGGACGCGGCCGGAGCGGGCCTTGATCTCGCCGAGGGTGGTGAGGTTCTTGTCGAGCAGCTCGTCGTCGGGGACGAGGGCGACGGTGGGGAGTTCGGGGCTGATCAGCGCGAGCGGGCCGTGCTTGAGCTCGCTCGCGGGGTACGCCTCGGCGTGGACGTAGCTGATCTCCTTGAGCTTCTGGGCACCCTCGCGGGCGACCGGGTAGCCGCGGACCCGGCCGATGAACATCATCCCGGCGTTGTCGGCGTACTCGGCGGCGAGCTTGGCGATCTCGTCCTGCTGGTCGAGGATCTCCCGGATGTTCCCGGGCAGGGCCTTGAGCGCGGCGACGATGCGGCGGCCGTCTGCGGGCGAGAGGTCGTGGATGCGGCCGAAGTGCAGGGCGAGCAGCGCGAAGGCGATCACCGTGGAGGTGAAGGCCTTGGTGGAGGCGACCGAGATCTCCGGGCCGGCGTGCAGGTAGATGCCGCCGTCGCACTCGCGGGCGATGGCGCTGCCGACGGTGTTGACGACGCCGAGGACGCGGCCGCCCTTGCGCTTGATCTCCTGGACGGCGGCGAGGGTGTCGTAGGTCTCGCCGGACTGGCTGACCGCGACGTAGAGGGTGTCGGCCTCGATGACGGGGTTGCGGTAGCGGAACTCGGAGGCGGGCTCGCTGTGGGCGGGGATCCGGGCGAGCTCCTCGATGAGCTGGGCGCCCATCTCGCCGGCGTAGTAGGCGGAGCCGCAGCCGAGGATCTTCACCCGGCGGATCTCGCGCAGTTCGCGGGCGTCGAGGTTGAGGCCGCCGAGGTGGGCGGTGGCGAAGCGCTCGTCGAGGCGGCCGGAGAGGGTGCGCTCGACGGCGGCGGGCTGCTCGTGGATCTCCTTGAGCAGGTAGTGCTCGTAGCCGCCGGTGTCGTAGGAGCCGACCTCCCAGTCGACGGTGGACGGCTGGCGGGTGACGGTGCGGGCGTCCTCGGTGAAGGTGCGGAAGCCGTCGGCGCGGACGACGGCGAGTTCGCCGTCCTCCAGGTGGACGACCTGGCGGGTGTAGCGGACGAGGGCGGCGACGTCGGAGGCGGCGAACATCTCCTTCTCGCCGAGGCCGAGCACGATCGGGCTGCCGTTGCGGGCGACGACGATGCGGTCGGGCTGGCGGGCGTCGACGACGGCGATGCCGTAGGTGCCGACGACGTGCTTGAGGGCGGCGCGGACGGCGTCCTCAAGCTCGGTGCCCTCGCCGCCGTGCGCGGCGACCAGGTGGGCGAGCACCTCGGTGTCGGTCTCGGAGGTGAAGACGGCGCCCTCGGCGGTCAGCTTGGCGCGCAGTTCGTCGGCGTTCTCGATGATGCCGTTGTGCACGACGGCGATGTGCTCGGCGTTGTCGACGTGCGGGTGGGCGTTGGCGTCGCTGGGCTCGCCGTGGGTGGCCCAGCGGGTGTGGCCGATGCCGGTGGTGCCCTTGAACCGGGCGGGGACGGCGGCGGCGAGGTCGGCGACCCGGCCCTTCGTCTTGCACACCTTCAGGCTGCCGGTCTTGCCGGTGACGGCGACGCCGGCCGAGTCGTAGCCGCGGTACTCCAGTCGCTGCAGGCCCTCCAGCAGGAAGGTGGTCGCG
The DNA here is from genome assembly GCF_039528095.1 of Kitasatospora arboriphila. Lineage (NCBI taxonomy): Bacteria > Bacillati > Actinomycetota > Actinomycetes > Kitasatosporales > Streptomycetaceae > Kitasatospora > Kitasatospora arboriphila. The sequence continues at coordinate 37,538 of NZ_BAAALD010000067.1, read as the reverse complement.
TCCTTGGGGCCGATGTAGGCCACGATTCCGCACATGGGTGGGACTCCTTCGGTTCAGCGGTCGGGCGGCTCACCCGTACACGATGCGGCGCAGCTGGCGGGTGGACAGCTCGGGCGCCGCGACTCGCCGGGACGCCAGTTCGGCGCCGAGGCGGGCGAAGATCCGCTCGTTGGTCAGGCCGCGTGCCTGCAGCTCACCGTGGCGGCGGCGGACGTACTCCTCGGTGGTCTCGGAGAAGTACGCGATCACCTCCGCGACGACCCGCGCCGCCTCGCCCGGCCCGAGCGGGCTGGTGCGGGTGAGGTGGGCGAGGAGGTCTTCATGAGGGTGGGGTGAGGCGGGCACGGTCGAGGACTCTATGCGCCCGATCGCCGGAAGCCCAAGATTTCTGCCCGAAATCGGGCAGACATTCCCTGGTTCGGCCCTCTCGAACACACTTGCAGTGGCCGAACGCTCCCGCGTAGCGTGCTGATCCGTACACGCCAAAGACAGTTGCGGAGGCGGCATGTGCGGAATCGCGGGGTGGGTGGCGTTCGACCGGGACCTCACCCGGGAACGCGCGGCGCTGGAGGCGATGACGGCCACCATGGCCTGCCGGGGCCCGGACGGCGGCGGGCTGCACCTCACCCGGCACGCCGCGCTCGGCCACCGGCGGCTCGCCGTGATCGACCCGGCCGGCGGTGCCCAGCCGATGGCCGCCGAGCAGGGCGGCCACTCCCCCGCCGTCCTCAGCTACAGCGGCGAGGTCTTCAACCACCGCGAGCTGCGCACCGCCCTGCAGCACGCCGGGCACCACTTCCGCACCCGCAGCGACACCGAGGTCGTGCTCCGCGCCTACCTCCAGTGGGGCCCGCGCTTCGTCGACCGGTTGAACGGCATGTACGCCTTCGCGCTCTGGGACGCCCGCCGCGAGGAACTGCTGCTCGTCCGCGACCGGATGGGCGTCAAACCGCTGCACTACCACCGCACCGACGCCGGCGTGCTGTTCGGCTCCGAACCCAAGGCGCTCTTCGCCCACCCGGCGCTGCGCCCCGAGGTCGACCTCGACGGGCTGCGCGAACTGCTCAGCACCGCCCGCACGCCCGGCCACGCCGTCTACCGGGGCCTCGTCGAGGTGCAGCCCGGCCAGGTGGTCACCGTCCGCCGCTCCGGGCTGACCACCCGCCGGTACTGGGCGCTGGAGGCCCGCGAGCACACCGACGACGCCCCGGCCACCGCGGCGGCCGTCCGCGAACTGCTGGCCGACACCGTACGGCGGCAGCTGGACTCCGACGTGCCGCTCTGCGCCCTGCTCTCCGGCGGGCTCGACTCCAGCGCGATCACCGCGCTCGCCGCGCAGGCGCTGCGGCGGCGCGGCGCGGGCCCCGTCCGCACCTTCGCCGTCGACTACGCCGGGCAGACCGAGCGGTTCCGCCCGGACGCGATGCGCGGCACCCCGGACGGCCCGTACGCCCGGCTGCTCGCCGAGCACGTCGGCGCCGACCACCGCACCGTCGAGCTGGACAGCGACTCCCTCAGCGACCCGGCGCACCGGACCGCCGTGCTGCGCGCCCGCGACCTGCCGTGGGAGTTCGGCGACATGGACACCTCGATGCTGCTGCTCTTCCGGGCGGTGCGCCGGGACTCGACGGTGGCACTGTCCGGCGAGGCCGCGGACGAGCTGTTCGGCGGCTACCCCTGGTTCCACGACCCAGCGCTGATCGCCGCCGAGACCTTCCCCTGGGCCGCCCTGCTGGCCCGCACCGCCGGGCTCGGCGCCGGCCCTCGGGAGGGCCTGCTCGACCCGGGCCTGCTCGCCGGGCTGGACCTGGACGCCTACCGGGCCGACCGCTACCGGGAGGCGGTCTCCGCCGTGCCGCAGCTGCCCGGCACCGACCCGGTGGAACGCCGGATGCGCGAACTCACCCACCTGAGCCTGACCCGGTTCGTCCGGATCCTGCTGGACCGCAAGGACCGGCTGTCGATGGCCTGCGGCCTGGAGGTGCGGGTGCCGTTCTGCGACCACCGGCTGGTCCAGTACGTCTTCAACACGCCGTGGCGGATCAAGTCCGCCGACGGCCGGGAGAAGAGCCTGCTGCGGGCCGCCGTCCGCGACCTGCTGCCGGACGCCGTCGCCGACCGGGCGAAGAGCCCCTACCCCTCGATCCAGGACCTGCGCTACCCGCGCTCGCTGCAGTCGGCCCTCGGCCGGCTCGCCGCCGACCGGGACTCCCCCGCCGCGGCGCTGCTGGACCGCACGGCCGTCGCCGAGGCGCTGGCGCCGGGCGCCGACCCGCAGTACGCCCGGGCCGCCACCGAAGTGGTGCTCGGCATCGACGACTGGCTGCGAACGTACGACGTGTCACTCGTGATGTGAGACGGTGGGGGTGAGGTGTCGACAGGGGGGCCTGTTGCGCCGTCCGGGGGAAACCGCTCCCCCGGTGGTGCCGACATCTCACCGTTCGGCGGCGGCCGGTCCGTGCAATCGGTGCCGCCGACGTCAGGATGGGAGTGCCGCCCGTCCGTCGTCGACCACCGGGGGAATCAGCACCATGCATCCGCGGATCTTCGCGATCGTCACCGCAGTCCTGCTCGGCGTCCTCGGGATCGGCGCGGTCTCGGTGACCCACTGGACCCCAGAGACGGCACCGGTCGCGGCCGGCGTGCCCGCCACCACCCAGGCCGCGCCCGGCGGTGCCACCCCGGCGTCCGCCTCGCCGACCGGCGACCCCGCGGTGTGGACCCGCTCCACCCTGCGGAACAAGCTGGTCGCCGAAATGGACGCCACCGACCCCGGCGTGGCGCTGGCCGACCTCGACAAGATCACCAAGGAGAAGCCGTACACCGTGCGGTTCTGCCACCCGATCGCGCACGAGCTCGGCCACACCGCGGTGAAGCGGTACCACGAGGACTTCCAGAAGGTCATCTCCTTCCCGCACGAGACGTGCGCGGCCGGGTACCTGCACGGCGCGGTCGAGGAGATGCTCGCGGCCTCCAAGAACCCGCAGCAGGACATCCTGACGCTCTGCGCACCCGCCAACACCGGGCCGTGCATCCACGGCGTCGGCCACGGGATCATGTTCGTCACCAAGCAGGACATCCCCTCCGCCCGCGACCTGTGCAGCAAGTTCCCCAGCACCAGCCGCCGGATCACCTGCTCCGAGGGCCTGTTCATGCAGCTCTTCGCCCCGGACGAGGAGGACGAGAAGGCCAAGGCGAACCTGCCCGCCGACAAGCTCGCCGCCGAACCGCTCTACCCCTGCCCCGAACAGCCCGCCCTCTTCCAGTCCGCCTGCTTCTTCTACGCGCCGACCCTCTACCTCAGCTCGCACGACTACGCCAACCACCCCGAGGCCTTCGCCGGGGCGCTGAAGTGGTGCCTCAACGCCCAGGCCAGCGGCGGAGCCAACGACTGCAGCCGCGGGGTCGGCTCGCGCACCATGAAGTACAACCTGGACCGCGCGGACTGGGCCGCCCAGCAGTGCGCCACCGCCGCCGACACCTGGCAGCGCAAGGCCTGCACCCAGGGCCTGGTCAGCTACTGGACGGTCAACTACACCGAGTCCGGCGCCGCGGCCAAGCTCTGCAAGCAGATCACCGACAAGGAGATCGCCGGCTACTGCCGCTCCGCAGGCGGCCTCTCCAGCACCCTGGACTGATGGGGCAAGCGTAGGGGCCCGTGGGGGCACCCTCCCGGGTGGATCCACGCCGATGTAAGGAGCGTACGATCGGGACGCGGGTGCGCCGAGGAAGCCGCGCCATTGCTTCCCCCACCCCCGTTCGCTGGAGTGCACCCACCATGACCTCCGAAGACTTCCGCAGCGCGGCGCACGCCGCGGCCGGCCTGGTCGCCGACTACCTGGAGGGCCTGGCCGACCGTCCGGTCTGGCAGCCGATGGCCGCGGCCGACCGGCAGGCGCTGCTGGACCTGCCGCTTCCCGAGACCGGCACCGACCTGGACGGCCTGCTCAAGACCGTCGCCGAGCAGGTGCTGCCGGCACCCATGGGCAACGGCAACCCGCGGTTCTTCGGCTGGGTGAACTCCGCCCCGCAGCCCGCCGGTGTGCTCGCCACCCTGGTCGCCTCCGCGATGAACCCCAGCTCGGCCGGCGGCGACCACGCCGACGTCCACCTGGAGCGGGCCGTGGTCCGCTGGATCGCCGAGCTGGTGGGCTTCCCGCACCCGGCCGGCGGCGGTCTGCTCACCTCGGGCACCTCGATGGCCACCATCGTCTGCCTGGCCGCCGCCCGGAACCGGGCGGCGCTGCGGGCCGGGGTGGACGTCCGCGCCGAGGGCCTCGCCGCGCTGCCGCCGCTGGTCGGCTACGTCACCGGCGAGACCCACTCCTGTGTCCGCAAGGCCGCCGAGCTGCTCGGCCTCGGCAGCCGCCACCTGCGCACGGTGGCCACCGACGCCGAGGGCCGGCTGGACACCGCCGCCCTGGAGGCCGCGATCGCCGAGGACCGGGCGGCCGGGCGGCTGCCCTTCCTGGTGGTCGCCTCGGCCGGCACCGTCGGCACCGGCGCCGTCGACGCGTTCCACCCGATCGCCGACCTCGCCGAGCGCGAGGGCCTGTGGATGCACGTGGACGGCGCGTACGGCGCGTTCGGCGTGCTCGACCCGGTGATCGCCCACCGCTACGCGGGCATGGACCGCGCCGACTCGCTCGCCCTGGACCCGCACAAGTGGCTGGGCGTGCCGGTGGACTGCGGCTGCGCGCTCGTCCGGGACACCGAGGGCCTGCGCGGCACCTTCAGCCTGGTGCCGTCCTACCTGCGCGACGAGGCCGCCGGCTCGCTGGGCTGGTTCTCCGAGTACGGCACCGAGCAGACCCGGCCGTTCCGCTCGCTCAAGGTCTGGGCGTCCGTCGCGCACCGCGGCCGCGAGGGCGTGGCCGCCGACATCGCGCACACCACCGCGCTGGCCCGCCGGCTCGGCGAGCTGGTCGAGGCCGACCCGGCACTGGAGCTGCTGGCGCCGGTGGAGACCTCGATCGTCGCCTTCCGGTACCGGCCCGCCGGGCTGGACGGGGAGGAGCTGGACCGGATCAACCGGGAGCTGCCCGCAGCGGTCCAGCTGCGCGGCCGGGTGTTCGTCACCGGCGCCGTGCTCGGCGGCCACGAGATGCTCCGCGCCTGCCTGCTCAACGCCACCACCACCGAGGCCGACGTCCGGCTGCTCGTGGACGAAGTGCACGCCGCGGCGGCCGGGCTGACGGGCCGTCCGGACACCTCCGGCCCCGCCTGACGTGTCCCGATCATGCCGAGGGGCCGGCCGCGGAGACATTTACCGTGAGGTCACGGGGGATTCGTGATCGTGAAACACCGGCGCGACACGATACCTGCATGGACACTCGTGAACCCGTCACCACCGCCGGCCCCTCGCGCGCCCAGCGGCGCGCCGCCCGGACCCACCGCTGGCGCAGAGAGACCGTCGAACTCGCCGCCGTCTTCCTCGCCGTCGCCACCGCCGACCTGGTCGCCAACGTGGTCGTGCACGGCCACGACGGCCCGGTGCTGCTCGCCGTGTCGGCCCTCGCCCTGCTCGCCACGGCCGTCTTCCACGGTTGGTGGGCGCACCGGCGGCCGCACGGACCGCCTGCACCGGACACCCATGCGCCGCCCGGGGAGGCCGCGGTGAGCGGCCCCCTGGACGCGCTGGAGGCGACCGTGCTGTGGCGGGTCCGCACCACGGTCGAGGACTCCCCCGGCAGCCTGGCCCGGATCTGCACGGCCCTGGCCGAGCGCCGGGTCAACATCGTCTCGATGCAGTCGCACCCGCTGGCCGCCGGTACCGTCGACGAGTTCTTCCTGCGCGCCCCGGCCGCCCTGGACCGGGCCGAGCTGACCGCGGCGGTCGCCGCGGCCGGCGGCACCGACATCTGGACGGACCGCGCCGACGCGCACGAACTGGTCGACGCGCCCACGCACGTGCTCGCCCTGGCCACCCGCACCGCGCTGGACGCCGCCGAGCTGCCGGTCGCCCTGCGGCAGCTGTTCGGCCGGTGCACGATCCGGCAGTACCCGGACCGCGGCCGCTCCACCCCCGCCGGGGTGGACGGTCACACCATGCGGCTGCCCGTCCCCGGCGGCGACCTGATCGAACTCACCCGGCCGCACCTGCCGTTCACCCCGACCGAGTTCGCCCGCGGCCAGGCCCTGGTCGAGCTCGACAGCCTGCTCGGCCCGCGGGTGCCCAAGGTCGAGGCCCGGCTCGCCCGGCCGGCCGGCGCCGACCTGACCGTCCGCCGTGCCGAGCCCGGCGACAAGCGGGCCGCGCTGGAGATGCACCGGCGCTGCTCGCCCGACACCCTGCGCAAGCGCTACCACGGCCCGGTCAAGGACGCCGACCGCTACCTGGAGCACCTGCTCGACCCGCGGCACGGGCAGACCCTGGCGGTCGAGGACGCGGACGGCCGGATCGTCGCCCTCGCCCACCTCATGTGGGACGACGACGGCGCCGAGGTCGCGCTGCTGGTCGAGGACGACTGGCAGCGGCAGGGCCTCGGGGTCGACCTGCTCCGCCGGATGGGCGCCCTCGCCCTGCAGGCCGGGGTGGCGACCGTGTACGCGGTGACGCACTCCTCCAACACCGGGCTGATCTCCACCATGCGCCGGCTGTCGGCCCCGCTCGACTACCAGGTCGAGGACGGCACCCTGGTGATCACCGCGCACCTCGCGGAGGCGGCGGACAAACTGCCGACCCCGTGGCCCACCCGGCCGCGCCGCTGAGGCGCAGGCACCCAGTTCCGCCCTGGCCTCCGGCCCGGCCGCCCCGCGGTCGGGCCGGAGGGCCGTCGGATCTCCCCACTCCGGTACAAGCTGTCACGACATGGCAGATTTGTCCCGGATCAGTACGGTTCTGACGCCTAGTCTGATCCGCATGCACCTCACCACTCTCAGTCGGCAGATCGCCGCAACCCCGCTGGCGCGGGCCGCCGCGCTGCCCGTGCGGCTCGCCACTGTCGCCCGCCACAACGCCCGGGTGCTCAAGCGCTCCGGCACCTGGCTCGTACGCTCCCGCGAGCACTCCTGCTTCACCTACGACCTGGAGGCATCGAACCACGACCACCTCTGCTGGTTCGTCAGCAATGTAACCGGGGCCCCGGTCCGGTCCGTCCGCGGCTACGTCCGCGAGGCCGAGGGGGACACCGAGCTGCGGCAGACGCTGAACGCGGGCCTCGCCGGCAGCGTCCGGTCCGGTACCTGCGACCACCAGGTCCGCTACGGCCGCCGGGTCGCCTACTACGCGCTCGTCCGCGCACTCGGCCCCGAGCACGTGGTGGAGGCCGGCCCGCACCGCGGCATCTCCAGCACCCTGATCGCCGCTGCCCTGCTGCGCAACGGCCGCGGCCGGCTCACCACGGTCGACATCGATCCGAGGGCCGGCGAGCTGGTCAGCGGCCCGTACCGGCAGGTCGTGGACCAGATGATCGGCGACTCCGTCGAGATCCTCGGCAGCCCCCAGGTGCACGAGCGGGGCGTCGACATGGTGCTGCTCGACACCTCGGTCGGCCCGGAGCACGAGGACGCCGAACTCATGGCTGTCGCACCGGCGCTGACCGAGCAGGCCGTCGCACTCTCCAGCCGCAGCCACGCCTGGCCGTGCCTGGCCCGCTGGTCGGAGGAGCACGGCCGGCGGTTCCTGCACTTCGACGACCGCCCGCGCGACCACTGGCACCCCGGCAACGGCTTCGGGGTGTCCTTCCCGCTCAGCGCACCGGTGTGACCGGCTCCGGCCGGCTCACCGCCTGGTACGGCCGGTACGAGCGGTGGCACGGGCTCGACCGGGCGCTGCGCCGCTCGCCCGCCCAGGCATGGTTCCGCCGCCGGGCCGCCCGCCGCCTCGCCGTCCTCGGCTACCACGGGATCGACGACCCGGCAGGCTTCGCCCGGCACCTCGACCTGTTGCTGGAGACCGCCCGGCCGGTCTCCCTGCAACAGGTCGAGGAGGCGGTGCGGACGGGGGCGCAGCTGCCGCCCGGCAGTGTCCTGCTGACCTTCGACGACGGGCACCGCAGCATTCTGGAGGCCGGGTTGCCGCTGCTGCGCGAGCGCGGCATGCCGGCGGTGTGCTTCGTGGTCGCCGGGCTGATCGGCACGGACACGCCGTTCTGGCCGCACGAGGTGACGCACCTGGTGCGCAGCGGAGCGAGCGTGCCCGGCCTGGACACCTCCACCGCCGAGGCCTGCCTGCACGCCCTCAAGCAGCGGCCGGAGGGGGAGCGCGAGCGGGCCGTGGAACAGCTGCGCCGCTCCGTGCCGAGTCCGGCCCCGCGCGAGCGCCAGCTCACCGGCCCCGAGTTGCGGGAGTTGGAAGCGGGCGGCGTGGCAGTGGGCAACCACACGCTCACCCACCCGTGCCTGCAGCGTTGTGACGACGTCCAGGCGCGGGCGGAGGTGCTGGCGGCGCACGATCGGCTGACCGCACTGCTGGGCCACCCGCCGACCTCCTTCGCCTACCCCAACGGCGACTTCGCGCCGATGGCGCACCGGGCGCTGCTGGAGGCCGGCTACCGCAGCGGCTTCCTCTACGACCACGGTCTGGCCGCACCGGGCGTCCAGCATCCGCTGATGCTGAGCCGGCTGCGGGTGTCGACCTCGACCCCCCGGGAGCGGTTGGAAACTGTGCTCTCCGGTCTGCAGCCCGCGGTGTACCGCGCGGTGCGGGCGACCGGCCGGGCCGTGCTCCGGGCACGACCCGGCCGGGGGTGAGGGGGCTCAGCCCGCGGTGACGGGCCGGTCCTCGCGCAGTTCGGAGAACAGCCGGGAGGCGGCCGGCTCGGCCGGCACGTCCCGGTCGGGGTCCTGCGGGTAGGGCTTGCGGGGGACGGTGAGGAAGGCGGTGGCGCCGTCCGGCACGGAGCGCAGGGCGTCCGCCAGGGAGTACAGCCGGGGCACCGAGGCGAGGCCGGAGTCGGCGGTCAGCGTCGCGGACACCGTGTCGAGCAGCGGGTAGAGCCGGAACGGGTCGGACAGCACGCCCCGGCTGCGCACCTGGTCGGAGAGCGCCTGCAGGAAGTCCCGGTCGCGGGCCATCCGGGCGGTGTCGCTGCCGTCCCCGACGCCGTGCCGGGCCCGGAAGTAGGCGAGCGCGGCGTCGCCGCGCAGCACCTGGCGCCCCGCCGGGAGGTAGATCTGTTCCTCCTCATGGTATTCGGACACGGGCAGGTCGACCTCGACGCCGCCGAGCGCGTCGACGACCTTGCGGAACCCGTCGAAGTCGACCAGCAGGTGGTGGTCGACGCGGACCCCGGTGAGCTGTTCGAAGGCGCGGATCGTGCAGGCCGGGCCGCCGAACTGGAAGGCCCAGTTGAACTGGGCGTACTGGGCGCGGCTGAGGCCCCCGCCGGGTTGCTCGCAGCTGGGGACCGACACCATCAGGTCGCGCGGGACGCCGACCACGGCCGCCCGCCTGCGGTCCGCGGAGATGTGCAGCAGCAGCACGGTGTCGGAGCGCTCGCTGTCGGCGCCCGGCTCCCGGTCGGTCCCCATGACGAGGATGTTCTGGGCGCCGGCCACGAGCTGTCCGGGCCGGTCCCCGGCGTGCCGGTCGAGCGCCCGGGCGGTGGCGTCGTCGGTGCGGATGTTCCGCTCCAGCCGTTGGTACGCCGCCCAGCCGGCCGCGGTGCAGCCTGCCACGAGCAGGGCGGTACCGAGTGCCGCCAGGCGTACCGCCCTGCGGCGGTACCAGGGCGGGCGTCCGGGCGTGCCGGGCTCCGGGGTGGGCCCGGGCGCCGCGGACGCCGACGGTGCGTCCTGCGGTGGGAGCTCCGGCGGGGGTGGCGGGTCACTGCTCATGGTCATGGCGGTGTCCTCCCGGGACGGTCGGCGCGGACGGCCCGGGTCACAGCCGCTCGACGTTGGGCCCGGCGCAGCGGTTGCGGGTGTCGAAGACGTACGGCGCGCAGCGCTGCACGAGTTCGTAGTCGAAGGCGTCGTGGTCGGTGACGACCACGACGGCGTCGCAGGCGCGTACCTCCTCCTCGGTGAGGTCGACGCAGAGCAGGCCGGACGGACGCAGGTGGGGCTCGACGTGCGGTTCGGCGGCGACGACACGGGCCCCGAGCTTGCACAGGCCCTCCACGACGGGCAGCGCGGGGGACTCCCGGATGTCGCCGGTGTTCTTCTTGTAGGCGAGGCCGAGCACCAGGATCCGGCTGCCGTGGACGGCCTTGCCGTGGCCGTTGAGGCCATGGGTGACGCGCTTGACTACGTGGTCGGGCATGTGGTCGTTGATGTCGTTGGCGAGTGAGACGAAGCGGAAGTCGTTGCGGAGCACCTGGCGGACCTGCCAGGAGAGGTAGATCGGGTCGACGGGCAGGCAGTGCCCGCCGACGCCCGGCCCGGGCAGGAAGCGCATGAAGCCGAAGGGTTTGGTGGCGGCGGCGTCGATGGCCTCCCAGATGTCCACGCCGAGTGCGGCGGAGAACACGGCCATCTCGTTGACCAGGGCGATGTTGACGTGCCGGAAGGTGTTCTCCAGCAGCTTGGCCATCTCGGCGGTGCTCGGGGACTGCACGGGCACGGTGCGTCTGACGAGGCGTCCGTAGAACTCCTCGACGCGGGCGAGGGACTCGGCGTCGATGCCGGAGACGACCTTCGGGGTGTTCTCGAGGTCCCAGTACTCGTTGCCGGGGTCGATCCGCTCGGGGCTGTAGCCGAGGTGGAAGTCCCGCCCGGCCTTCAGGCCGCTCGCCTCCTCGAGGATCGGCTGGAGGACGCGCTCGGTGGTGCACGGGTAGGTGGTCGACTCCAGCACGACGGTGGCGCCGGGGCGCAGCAGCCGGCCGACCTCGCAGCCGGCTTCCTCGACATGGCTGAGGTCGGGTGCGCCGTGCCTGAGCGGGGTCGGAACGGTGATGGCGCAGAAGTCGAAGCCGGCGGCATCGGCGTAGTCGGTGGAGGGCAGGTAGCGGCCGGAGTCGAGGGCGGCCTGCAGGCAGCTGTCGGAGATGTCCTGGATGAAGGAGTCGGCGCCGCCGAGGCGCTTGATGCGGTGTTCGTCGGTGTCGAGGCCTACGACGCGGTAGCCGGCCTCGCAGGCGCGCATGGCGAGGGGGAGACCGACGTATCCCTGGCCGATGACGACGGCGGTCTGGCGCGGCATCAGGTCGGCTGCCCGGTCGGGGAGTGAAAGGGTTTCAGACATAAGGGACAAAGTGTCAGAATCGCTCGCCGGTGCGGGAATGAACCGCCGGGGGCCTGCCGAACGGACCAGGACGGTGCGCCATTCAGGGGAGCCGGGGTTTCCGATCGGGTCGGGCCGTCCGCCGATCCGGCAATCCGGATATAACGGACGCATTGGTGCACAGCGCCCATCGGTGGCTGCTCCGCAGCGCCGCGTCCCTAACGGAGATACGGCCCATGGCTGACTCGACGTACTTGATCACCGGCGGTGCCGGCTTCATCGGCTCGCATCTGACGGATGCCCTCCTCGAACGCGGCGCACGGGTGGTCGTCCTGGACGACCTCTCCACCGGGTACTCCGCCAACCTGGCCGCCGCCTCGACCCGGCCCGGCTTCCGGTTCGTCCGCGGCAGCGTCCTCGACGGCCCGCTGGTGGACGAACTGGTCCGGCAGAGCGGCACGGTCGTCCACCTGGCCGCCGCCGTCGGCGTCCGGCTCGTCGTGGAACACCCGCTGGATTCCTTCACCACCAACGTCAAGGGCACCGAGACCGTCCTCGAGGCCGCCCACCGGCACGGCAAACGGCTGGTCGTCGCCAGCACCTCCGAGATCTACGGCAAGAACGCCTCCGGCCCGCTCGCGGAAGGCTCCGACCGCGTCCTCGGCAGCATCTCCGTCGCCCGCTGGTGGTACAGCACCGCCAAGGCCGTCGACGAGATCCTCGCCACCGCGTACCACCGCGAACACGGCCTCGACTCCACCGTCGTCCGCTTCTTCAACTGCGTCGGCCCGCGGCAGAGCCCCGCGTACGGCATGGTCGTTCCCCGCCTCGCCGCACAGGCCGTCCGCGGCGAGGCGCTCACCGTGCACGGCACCGGCACCCAGCGCCGCTGCTTCACCCACGTCGACGACACCGTGGACGCCCTGCTCCGGCTGCTCGACCATCCCGGGGCCACCGGCGGCACCTACAACGTCGGCTCCTCCGAGGAGATCTCCATCCTCGCCCTCGCCGAACGCATCCGGACCACGGCCGGCACCGGCGCCCCGATCCGGCTGGTCCCGCACCGGGACGTCTACGGACCCGACTTCGAGGACATGGAGCGCCGGGTGCCCGACACCACCACGCTGCGCGACCTCACCGGCTGGCGCCCGCTCAGGAACCTCGACACGGTGATCGCCGACGCGCTCACCGACGCCCGGGCCGCCCTCGCCGGCGAGACCCTGCCCTCCCCGCAGGGCGAGCGGCAACCCGGCGCTGTGGCGGCCGGTTCGTGTCCGGCCTGAGCGGGGCGCTGGCGGTGGCCGGTCCCGCTGCCGCGGCCCTCGCCCTCGCCGCCGCCCTGACCGGCCCGGTCCGCGCCTTCGCCCTGCGCCGCGGCATCACCGACCGCCCCGGGCCGCGCAAGGCCCACACCCGCCCCACCCCCTACCTCGGCGGCCTCGCCGTCGCCGGTGCCACCCTGGCCGCGGCCGGCTGCGTCCTGACCGCCCTCGACCGGTGGCGGCCCGCCGAGGCCGTCCTGCTCGGCTGCGCCCTGCTGATCGGCGCCCTCGGCCTCGCCGACGTCCTGCGGCCGCTCGGTGCCCTGCCGCGGCTCGCCGCGGAGGCCGCGGCGGCTGCCGCCGTCGTCCTCACCGCCGGCCACCCGGTCCTGTTCGGGCCTCCCCTCCTCGACGGCGCCCTCGCCGTCGGCTGGATCGTCTTCACCGCCAACGCGTTCAACCTGCTGGACAACATGGACGGCGCGGCCGCCTCGGTCGCCGCGGTGACCGCCGTCTTCCTCGCCTGGAGCGCCCTCGCGGCCGGCCGCTGGGGCACCGCGCTCACCCTGGCCGTCCTCGCCGGCGCCTGCGCCGGTTTCCTGCTGCACAACTGGCACCCTGCCAGGATCTTCCTCGGCGACGCCGGGTCACTGTTCATCGGTTTCCTGCTGGCCGCATCCGCGGTGGCCGCGCACGCCGGCGACCGGACCGTCGAAGGGGGCGCGGCCGTCCTGCTCACCACCGTGGTCAGCACCGCGGACACCGCCCTGGTCGTGCTCTCCCGGCGGCGGGCCGGCCGACCGCTGCTGCTCGGCGGGACGGACCACCTCTCGCACCGGATGCGCAGACTCGGGCTGACCACTGGTCAGGTCGCTGGCCTGCTCGCCCTGCTGGCCGCCGCGGGCGGCCTCGCCGGGGGTCTGGTGGAGTCCCGCGTCCTGCCGGTCCTGCCCGTGCTGGTGCCGGCCGCCCTCCTCGCCGCCGCCGGGGGCCGACACCTGCTCGGCATCCCCGTCTACCCGACCGCCGCCCCCGTGGGCCTCCCCGTCACCGCTGCCCCCGAACCCCAGCCGAGCCTCCGAGGAGACCCGCGGCCATGACCACCGCCGAACCCGCCGCGCCCCCCGCCGTCGTGCCGTGCGCAGGCGTCCCGATCACGGCCTGCACCCCGCGGCAGGCCGTCCGCACCGTCCTCCGGCTGGCCGCCGACCCGGCCCGGGCCGGCCTGCCCGGCTCCGACGTCCACCTCTGCAACGCGTACACGCTCGCCCTCGCCGACACCGACACCGTCCTGCACGGACTGCTCCGCAACGCAGCGCTCAACCTGCCCGACGGGCAGGGCGTGGTGTGGGCCAACCGCCTGGTCCACCGCGGCTGCGACCTGCCCGCCCAACGGGTCTACGGGCCCGACCTCTTCCTCGGCGTCCTGGACGCCGGCCAGGCGAGCGGCGTGCGGCACTACCTGCTCGGCGGCACCCCGCAGGCGCTCGCCGCCCTGCAGGCCGAGATCGCCCGGCGCTTCCCGGGCGCCCTGGTCGTCGGCGCGGAGTCCCCGCCGTTCCGGCGGCTCACCGAGCAGGAGCGCGCCGCCCAGCGCGAGCGGATCACGGCCAGCCGGGCCCAGGTCGTCTGGCTCGGCCTCGGCACCCCCAAGCAGGACCGGGAAGCGGCCCGGCTCGCCGCCGAACTCCCGGTCGTGCTGGTCGCGGTCGGCGCCGCCTTCGACTTCGTCTCCGGCAGCAAACCGCAGGCGCCGCCGTGGATGCAGAACCACGGCCTGGAATGGCTGTTCCGGCTGTGCAGCGAACCCCGGCGGCTGTGGCGACGGGTACTGTGGGGCCACCCGCGGTTCGTGCTGGCCGCCGCCCGCGGTGCCCGGAACCGGACCGGCCGGTGACAGCGGCGACCCGGCCGCGGGTGGCCCTCGTCCACAGCTTCTACGGGTCGGCCGTCCCCAGCGGCGAGAACCGGGCCGTGCTCGACCAGGCCCGGGCTCTGGAGCGGGCCGGCTGCGAGATCTTCGTCGTCGCCGCACGGACCGACGACCTGAGCCGCACCCCGCTGTACCCGCTGCGGGCCGCCGCCACCGTCGCGACCGGCAGCAGCCGCTCGCCGCTGTCCGAACTGCGTAGGCTGGCCCCCGACGTGGTGCACGTGCACAACCTCTTCCCCAACTTCGGCCGGTCCTGGCTGCGCCAGTGGCCCGGTCCGCTGGTGGCCACCCTGCACAACTACCGCCCGCTGTGCGCCGCCGCCACCCTCTACCGCGACGGCACCGACTGCACCCGGTGCCCGGACGGCGACCGCTGGGCCGGGCTGCGCCACCGCTGCTACCGCGGCTCCCGGACGGCCACCCTGCCGCTCGCCTGGGCCGGCCGCCGGGGCCCGGCCGCGGACGCACTGCTGACCCGCGCCGACCGGGCGGTGGTGCTCTCCCCCACCGCGCTGCGCACCTACGCCGGTGCCGGTGTGCCCGCACAGCGGATGGAACTGGTGCCCAATTTCGTCGCCGCAGGCCCCCGTACCGGGCCCGGCCCAGGCACCGCCCGCGGCCCCTGGGGCTTCGCCGGCCGCATCGGTGCCGAGAAGGGCCTGCTGGAGCTGATCCACCGCTGGCCCGCCCACGAACCCCTGGAGGTCGTCGGCGACGGGCCGCTGCGCTCGGCCTGCGAGGCGGCGGCCCCCGTCTCCGTCCGCTTCCTCGGCACACTCGACCATTCGGCCCTGCGGCAGCGAATGGCCGGCTGGTGCGGGCTGGTCTTCCCTGGGCGGTGCCGCGAGGGCGCCGCCCCGCTGGTGTGCCTGGAGGCGCTCGCCGCCGGCGTGCCCGTCCTGGCCCGGGCCGGCACCTCGGCCGCCGCCCAGACCGAGGCCGACGGCACCGGCGCGGTCTTCGGTGACCGCGACCCGCTGCCCGCCGTCCTGGCCTCCGCCGCCGAGCGCTTCCCCTCCCTGCGCCCGCACTGCCGGCGGGTCTTCACCGAGCAGTACTCCGAACAGTCCTGGACGGAGCGGATGCTCCGGGTCTACCGAACGGCGCAGGAGGCACGGCCGTGCTGACACCGCTCCCGGTCACCGTGGTGACCCCCTATGTCCCCCGCTACCGGGTGCCGTTCTTCCTCCGGCTGGGCGAGGACCTGGCGGCGCACGGCCTGCGGCTCACCGTCGCGTACGGCGCCCCCACCGGCCACGTCACCCACCGCGCGGACGACGTCGGGCTGTCCGCCGGCACCGCCGTACCGCTCCGCCAGCGGTCGCTGCGCCTGCGCGGCCGGGTTCTGGTCTGGCACGACCTGGGCGACCTCGCCCGTACCTCGGGCGCAGTGGTGGTCGACCAGGCCCTGCACCAGTTGGAGGCCTACCCGCTGCTCGTGCCGCCGCGCGCGCTGCGCGGCCGCGGGCCCGCGGTGGCCCTGTGGGGCCATGGCCGGACGTACAACGGAGGCGCCGGGCGGCTGGCACGGCACGCCAAGGCGGCGCTCACCCGGCGGGCCGACTGGTTCTTCGCCTACACCGACGCGGGCCGCCGGCACGTCGCGGAGGCCGGGTTCCCCGCCGAACGGGTCACCGTCGTGCGGAACTCCACCGACACCACGGCCCTCACGGCGGCCTCCGCCCGGCTCACCGAGGACCGGCTGCAGGCCTTCCGGACCCACCACGGCCTGGTGCCCGGCCGCACCGCCATGTTCATCGGCGGCCTCGACACGGCCAAGCGCATCCCCTTCCTGCTGGAGGCCGCCGAGCTGGTGCACCGCCAGCTCCCCGGATTCCGGCTGCTGGTCGCTGGCCAGGGCGCCCAGCGGCACCTGGTCGACGAGGCCGTGCGGCGCGGCGCGCCGGTGGTCCCGCTCGGACCGGTCGCCACCGACGAGGGCAAAGCCCTGCTCGGCGCCGTCTCCGACGTCGCGCTCCTGCCGGGGGCGATCGGGCTGGCGGCGGTGGACGCGCTGGCCCTTGCCACCCCGGTGGTCACCGTGCCCGCGGCCGGGCACGGCCCGGAGTTCGAGTACCTGGAGCACGGCCGGACGGCCGTCGTCGTCCGCGGGCAGGAGGCACGGGCGTACGCGGACGCGGTGGTGGACCTGCTCGCGGACGGGCCGCGGCTGGCGGCCATGCGGGCAGCCTGCCGCCAGGACGCGGGCCGGTACTCGGTGGAGGAGATGAGCCGCCGGTTCGCCGAGGGCCTGGCACAACTGGTGCGGGCCCCGCGGCAGAGCGGGCCGCGCCCTACGGGGTGACCAGGAAGTTGGCGTAGCGGGGCGGCGGCACGAATCCGTCGCCCACCGGGGTGCTCCCGTTCCGGCCCAGGTGACGGAGCGTCCGGTAGCCGAACTCACGGGCGGTCTCCCGGAACCGGTCGAGCGCCGCCGCGTCCAGGCACTCCGCGACGATCGCGGGCCGGTGCGCGGCGATAGTGCGGGTCATGCCGCACAGCACCTCGGGTTCCAGGCCCTCCACGTCGATCTTGACCAGGTCGATGGGCAGGTCCCCGACCACCTCGTCGGCGGTGGTCACCTCGACCTCGACCGTGTGCAGTGGGGACCGTTCGGTCAGTGAGGCGGCCGTGGTGTCGTGGGGGATCCCGAGCCGGGCCCGGCCGGGCCGGTCGGACAGCGCCTTCTCGACCACGGCGACGCGGTCGTCGAGCCTGTTGAGTTCGAGGTTGCGGCGCAGCTTGGGGACAGTGGCCGGATTGGGTTCCAGGGCGATGGCGCGCAGCCGCGGGTTGGCCCGGCAGGCGAGCAGGGTGTAGATACCGGCGAAGGCACCGACGTCCAGGAATCCGCGCGCGGTACGGGCCAGGTCGAACAGGACCGGCTGGGTGGTCTCCTCCCAATGCCGCAGGTCCGTCCACACGATGGACCGGGCCATGATGTCGTCCGGTGCGGACTCGTAGTTGAACGGACTGCCGTCGGGGGCGTGCAGCGTCCACGCGCCGGTCGGGTGCAGGCGCTGCCACACGGCGGTCGGCACGCAGCCGCGGACGGCGGCGAAGCGGATCGCCCGCTGGAGCGCGGGTGCGATGCGTACGGTCATGCCGGGCACGCTAGGCGAGGGGACCGGGCCTCCGGGGCCGACACCCTGGCGGGCGGTGCACGGACAACTCGATTGCCGCACACCGGATGCGGCCGATGCCGACTCCCGGTGGCGGTTCAGGGCACCGGGGCGTCGGCGGTCGTACGGGCGCGTCGGCCGGCCGGCAGCAGGCCGCGGCGGACGGCGAGGGCGTGGACGGGCAGTCTGGCCCGTAGCAGGACCGCGCCCACGACGACCGGGAGCATCGCCACAATGCCGCAGAGCAGTCCGGCCAGCGGGGCCCGGCCGTGCGAGGCGAGCAGGCCGACGGCGCACAGTCCGCCGCCGAGAACGGCGTGCGCCAGGTGCATCCGCAGCAGGACCGCGGCGCGGGCCACTCCGGCGCGCTGCCAGCCGACCAGCTGCACGGCGTGGCCGGTGGCGGACGCCGCCGCGGCCACCGCGGCGAGCACGGGGAGCGAGCCGGCCAGGGCGGCGCAGCCGAGGCCGGCCGCCATCGCCGCGGTGAGTGAGGCCTGCGCGGTGACCAGCGACCTGCCCGCGTCGCGGACCTGGTCGACGGTGCAGCAGACCGCGTACAGCAGGCCCCAGACGGCGTCGAGGGCGAGCAGCGGGACGAGCCGGGCGGCCTCCTCCCAGCCAGGTCCGAGCAGGAGCATGAGCACCGCGGGACCCAGCCCGGCGGCGACGCCGAAGACCACGAAGGCGGTCGCGGAGGCGGCGCACACCACGTCCTCCACGGCGGAGGACCGCAGCGAGCGCACGCCCCGGGCCGGCCCGGGGGTGTCGTGGCCGGCGTCGGCGAGGGCGGGCGCGGCGGTGCGGCTCAGGCCTTGGGCGAGATGGGTGAGCGGGATGCCGAGCAGCAGGGAGGCCCGCGAGTAGTGGCCGGCAGCGGTCGGGCCGAGGAAACGGCCGGCCGCCCAGAGCGGGGCAGTGGTGACGGAGGACTGCCACAGACCGGTCATCGCCAGGAAGCCGGCCGGGCGGACGAGGTCGCGGGCCCGCCGGGGCGGGCCGCCCGGCAGTACGCTCCGGGCGAGGGCGGCACCGGCGGCCAACACGGTGAGCGTGGAGCCGGCCGGGCCGGCCGCGGTGAGGCCCATCGGGTTCCAGCCGGTGGCGAGGAGGGCCGCGGCGACCGCGGACGCGCCGATCTGGCCGCCGACCTCGGCGAGCACGGCGGCGCGGGCGCGGCCGGTGCGGCGCAGTGCGGCAACAGTGGTGAGGGCGGCAGGCTGGACGAGGAACTGGAGGGCGAGCACGGCGAGCATCGGCGCGACCTCGGGCATGTGCCACAGCCGGGCGGCCACCGGCGCCGAAGCCTCCGCCACGAGGAACAGCAGGAGGCCGCTGAGCCAGGACGCACGGAGGGCGGCCGCGGACAGCTGGCGGGTCAGCAGGTCGCAGCGCAGCACGTGGGTGTGGATGCCGGCGTTGGCAAAGTAGCCGAGGACCTGGGTGACGGTCACCGCGGTCGCATAGGTCCCGAACGAGTGCGGGGTGACGGTGCGTCCGGTGTAGGCGGTGTAGAGGAGTTGCACGGCCAGCGAACCGGCTGCGCCGCCGTAGTTCCAGAAGAGGCCCGCCAGGACGGTGCCGGAGGTCCGGGGCGTGGTGGAGGACACCGGTCAGCCCGCGCCTCGGCCGGTGGTGGCGACGGCCTGCCAGGGGTCGGCGGGGGGCGGGGGCAGCGGGATGTGGTGACCGAGCATGTGGCGCAGCGCGTGCTCGTCGGTGAGCCGTTCGACGACCCAGCGGTGGCCGCGCAGCCCGGCCTCGTGGAGGGCGGCCGGGTCCTCCCGCAGCAGCTCGCGCACCAGGCGGGCCGCACCGCGCGGCGTGTCGGCCAGGAACAGCCCCGCCTCGGGCCCCGGCAGCCACTCGGCCCCGGGGATGCGGCAGGTGACGTGAACCCGACCCGCGTACAGGCTGATCGGCAGCCGGTCGGAGAAGTTGCCCGGATAGTCCGGGTAGTGGCTGGTGCCGGCACTGATCCTGGACCGCTGGAGGGCGGGCACCTGCTCGGCGAAGGGCAGCAGCCCCCGCGCCCCGTGACCGCGCCAGCCCCGGCCGTACACCGCGAGCCGGCAGTCCAGCCGCTGCAGGGCACGGACCAGGCGCTGGCGATCCTTGGCA
>NZ_BAAALD010000067.1:0-17893 GCF_039528095.1 Kitasatospora arboriphila | reverse complement strand
TCCCGCGGAGCCAACGGCACATGCACCAACAACCCCTCCCCCGCCAACCGGCGGAAGGCATGGGCGAAGCCGGTGACGCCATCGGAGACGGGCTCGTTGGTCAGCTGGACGACGACGGGCGGCGTCATGAGACGGCGGCGGAGGCATCGGCCGGGGCTGTCCGGGGCCGGGCAAGCTGGGCCAGTTCGGCGTCGACCATGATGCGGGCGAGGTCGGGGGTGAGGACGGTGGGGCGCCAGCCGAGGGCGCGCTCGGCCTTGGCGGGGTCGCCGACCAGGTCCGGGACCTCGCAGGGGCGCAGGTAGCGCTCGTCGAAGCGGACGTGCTGCTGCCAGTCCAGGCCGGCGTGTTCGAAGCAGAGGGTGAGGAAGTCGAGGACGCTGTAGCTGGTGCCGGTGGCCACCACGTAGTCGTCCGGCCGGTCCTGCTGCAGCATCAGCCACATCGCCTCGACGTACTCGGGAGCGTAGCCCCAGTCACGGCGGGCCTCCAGGTTGCCCAGGTGCAGGAGTTCCTGTTCGCCCCGGGCGATCCGGGCGGCGGCGCGGGCGATCTTGCGGGTGACGAAGGTCTCGCCGCGGCGCGGCGACTCGTGGTTGAACAGGATCCCGTTGACCGCGTAGATCCCGTACGCCTCACGGTAGTTGCGGGTCATCCAGTACGCGTAGAGCTTGGCGGCGGCGTACGGGGAACGCGGCTGGAAGGGCGTGTCCTCGGACTGCGGCGGGGCCGCGGCACCGTACATCTCGGAGCTGGACGCCTGGTAGTAGCGGCACGGCAGGCCGGTGGCGCGGATCGCCTCCAGCAGCCGGGTGGTGCCGAGGCCGGTGGTGGATCCGGTGAACTCCGGTTCGTCGAAGGAGACCCGGACGTGGGACTGGGCCGCCAGGTGGTAGACCTCGTCGGGGCGGAGCCGCTCCAGCAGGGTGGTGATCCGCGATCCGTCGGCCAGGTCGCCGTAGTGCAGAAAGAGTCGGGCGTCCGGCTCGTGCGGGTCCTGGTAGAGGTGGTCGATGCGGTGGGTGTTGAAGGCCGAGGTGCGCCGGATCAGACCGTGCACCGTGTAGCCCTTGGCGAGCAGCAGCTCCGCCAGGTAGGAACCGTCCTGTCCGGTGATCCCGGTGATCAGCGCTGTCTTCGACATGCGTCCCACGATAGAAGTGACATCGTGTCAAATCGGGCAAAACGCAACTTTACGCCTCGCAGTTGCCTCATCCGGCCCAGCGCGCCCGCAGGGCACGCAGCGCGGTGCGGGCATACGGGGAGCAGAAGATCGGCAGCGCCCACGCCCCGTGGTGGCGCCGGCAGTACACCCACCATTCGCGGGGCGGCAGTTCGCGGCGGGAGGCGACCCGGCGCAGCGCCTCGCGCAGGCCGAGGCCCGGCTCGCGGGAGCCGCGCAGCGGCGGATTGGACTCGCAGAAGCCGATGTGCCCGGGGGCGACGGCGAGGGTGCAGCCGGCCCGGCTGGCGCGGAAGCCGAAGTCGAAGTCGCCCATGCCGTGGCTGAACGCCGGGTCGAGGCCGCCGAGCCGCCGGTGGACCTCCGCGGGCACGAGGACGGCGTTGCCGTTGCAGGTGTCGCAGGCCAGTGGCGCCCGTCCGGGTTCCACCAGAGTGAGGGTCCGGGGGCGCAGACCGCGCCGGTGCAGGCGGTGGCCGGAGTACGTGGTGGTGCCGGTCCGCCGGGAGCGGGTGGCACCGACCGCGACGGCGGGCGCCTCCTGCGCGGTCGCGGTGGTGAGCAGCAGGGCCAGCGCCCCCGCGTCGAGTTCGACGTCGTCGTTGAGCCAGAGCAGGTAGTCGGCGGGTCCGGCGGCCAGGGCGTGGTCGGCGGCGATCCGCATGCCCGCGTTCCAGAACACGTCGTCGCCCGCCGGGACGACCGCCACCTCGGGGAAGTGCTCGGCCACCGCCTGCGGCGTGCCGTCCCGGCTGTCGGCGTCGACGAGGTGGACACGGACCTCGCAGCCGGGGGGCAGGCCGCACTGGCCGCGCAGGGCGTGCAGAGCGCGGAGGGTCTTCTCCCTGCGGTTGTGGCAGGTCATCAGGACGGCGACGACGGGCGGGCGGTTCACCGGTGGGGGCCCTTTCCTGCGGGGGCCGGGAGACGGTTGCCGTCCGCGGCGGCCCGCGGCGCGGGGGTGCGCGGACCGTCCGCGAACGGTCGGCCGGAACGGTCGAGCGGCACCCTGGAACGGTGCACCAGCAGACCGATCAGCAACCCCTGCTCCATCGGCAGCTGGTAGGTCAGGCAGAAGACGAGCTGTCCGGTGGCAAGCAGGGCCAGCATCAGGCCCGAGCCGCTGCGGGAACCTGCGCGGCGCAGCGACACGGCGTACACGGCGAGCAGGACGAGCAGGCCGACCGCCCCGAGGCGCAGCAGCACCTGGAGGAAGTAGTTGTGCGGGGAGACCTCCACCAGCATGCCGGAGATCTCCCGGGCGTAGCCCGCACCGAACGGGAAGCCGAACAGCCAGTCCAACGGGCCGTGCAGGGTGTCGATGAGGGAGGACCAGCCGGCCGCCCGCCAGACCAGGGTCTGGTCGTCACCGGCCGACACGGACAGGCTCGTCCCCGTGTCGCCGAGGACACCGAGGCCGTAGGCGACGGTCAGGGCGCCGGCCGCGGCCGCGGCCAGCCCTGCCGCGGCCAGCCGGCGGCCGGCGCTGGCCCGGCGGACGGCCAGCCAGCCGAGCAGCATCAGGGCGGTACACACCCACACCGTCCGGTGCTGGAGCACCAGGACGACCAGGAGGAGCGGCACCGAACACATCCGGGCCCTGGGCCCGTACCGCGGGGCGCACAGCAGGACGAGCGCGGCCTGCCCGACGACCAGCGCGGTGGGGGCGTCGAGGGCCCGGCTCTCGACGAGCCGGCCGTCCATCAGGAGATGGGTGCTGCTGGAGCCGATGCCGTGCGCGGCCCACCAGGCCAGGGCGCCCGCGGCGAGGACCGCGGCGGCGATCGGCCAGTACAGCACGACCGCGCGCATCGGGTCGGGCGAACGCGGCGCGGTCGCGATGTAGAGCGCGAAGCCGAAGACGGCGAGGAACTGGGAGCGGACCTCCAGCCCGGCAGGCTTGAGGCCGAACTGCCCGATGCCGACGAGCAGGACGCAGAGGGTCAGGAGCAGCAGTGCGGTGAGGGCGGGCAGCCCCCCGGGAGTGAGGCGGCCGGGCCCGGCGGGGTGCGCTCGGAGACCGGCGAGACGGCCCGCCCCGACCGCCAGGGCGGCGACGGTCAGGACGTCCGGCCAGGTAATACCCACTCCGCCGACCCAGACCAGCCCCGGGGCCGGTCCGGTCAAGCCGGTCTGGACGGCGGACGCGAGGACCAGGGCGGTACCGGCCCCGGTGGAGCGGGCGAACAGCCACACCAGGGTGGCCAGCACGCAGACCGCCGCGGTGCCGAGCAGCAGGGTCTGCGGCGCGCTTCCGAGAGCGGCGAGTGACGCACCGTCAGGAGATGCGGCCGGATGCAGCGGCGACATGGTGACTCCTCCGTATCGACGCACACTACGGTACGTGATGAATCGCCTACATCCGGCTATTCTCCCGAATCGGATATACACAGTCAGACCTGGACAGAAATTAGGCCCGGGCGGCATCGGCCGCCTGCGGCCCCGGCCGGACCGATGGGGTGTTGCAGGGTGGATCTGCGCGGATGTCTGAGAACACTGAGCCGGCACTGGTGGCTCGTCACCCTCCTTGCCCTGCTCGGCACCGGGGCCGGGGTCGCCGCCGCCGTGCTCTCCACGCCCGTGTACGAGGCGCGCACGCAGCTGTTCGTGGCGACCCGCAGCGGCGAGGACGCCACCGCACTGAACCAGGGCAACAACTTCAGCCAGGCGCGGGTGCGGTCGTACGCCTCCATCGTCACCAGTCGGCGGGTCACCGAGCCCGTGGTGGCGAAACTGCGGCTCGGTGTGACGCCGGAGCAGCTCGCCTCGCAGATCACCGCCGCCGCGCCGGTGAACACCGTGCTGATCGACATCACCCTGCAGGACACCGTGCCCGCCAGGGCGGCCCAGACGGCCAACGCGGTGGCCGACCAACTGCGCGCCGTCGTACAGGAGCTGGAGACACCGGCGGACTCCACCACGTCGCCGGTGCAGCTCGGGGTCACCCAGCGCGCGCAGCCGCCGGCCTTCCCCGTCTCGCCCAACCGCCGGCTGGACGTGGCCGCCGGACTGCTGGTCGGACTGCTGCTGGGCATCGGGGCCGCCGCCCTGCGCCAGGCACTGGACACCACCGTCTCCACGGCGGAGCAGCTCGGCGAGCTCGCCGGGGTACCGGTGCTGGGCGAGGTCCCCTACGACCGGTCCGCCCCGGCGGACCCGTTGGACCGCGCCGCCGGGGGCTGGTCGGCCCGTTCCGAGGCCATCCGCCAGCTCCGCACCAACCTGCAGTTCGCCCAGGTCGACGACCGGCCCCGGGTGGTCGGGGTGACCAGTGCCCTGCCCGGCGAGGGCAAGACCACCACGGCCGCCAACCTGGCGCGCTCACTGGTCGAGGCCGGCGACCGGGTCTGCCTGGTCGACGCGGACCTGCGCCGCCCGCAGGTCGCCGAGGTCTTCGGGCTGGTCCGCGACGCCGGACTGACCAGCGTGCTCATCGGCAGCGCTGCGATCGAGGACGTCATGCAGAACGCGGCCGGGCTCGACGTGCTCACCAGCGGCACGATCCCGCCCAACCCCGCCGAGCTGCTGGCCTCGGCCCGGATGCACCATGTCCTGCAGTCCCTGGCAGAGCGCTACGACCATGTGGTGGTGGACACCGCCCCGCTGCTGCCCGTCGCCGACACCTCCGGCCTCGCACCGTTCACCGACGGAATGCTGCTGGTCGTCAGGGCCCGCCGCACGAGCCGGGACCGTATCCGGGCGGCCACCGACGCCCTGCGCGCCGTCGGCGCCAGGCCGCTCGGCGCTGTACTCGACATGGTCCCGGCCGCCAAGGGCGCCCGCAGCGGCTACGGCTACGGCTACGGCTACGGCGAGCCCGTCCCCAGGCCCGCCGGCTCGGACGAGCGGGGTGCCACCGACCAGGCGCCGCTGGCAGGACGGTCCGCCCGGTGAGCGCCGCACCGTACCCGCTGCCCCGTGACCGCCGCATCTGGGTGGCCGGCCACCGCGGGCTGGTCGGCGCGGCCGTCCTGCGCCGGCTTCGGGCCGAGGGCTTCACCGATATCGTGACCCGCACCTCGGCCGAACTCGACCTGCGCGACGCGGCCGCGGTGCACCGCTTCCTCGCCGAGCAGCGCCCGTACGCCGTGGTGCTGGCCGCCGCCCGGGTCGGCGGCATCGCCGCCAACGCGGCGCACCCGGTGGAGTTCCTCTCCGACAATCTGCGCATCCAGCTGAACGTCCTCGACACGGCCCGCGCCGTCGGCGTCGAGCGGCTGCTGTTCCTGGGCTCCAGCTGCATCTACCCCAAGCACGCCCCGCAGCCGATCCCGGAGAGCGCCCTGCTGACCGGCCCGCTGGAGCCCACCAACGACTCCTACGCCGTCGCGAAGATCGCCGGGTTGCTGCACGTCCGGGCAAGCCGCCGGCAGTACGGGATGCGCTGGATCAGCGCCATGCCCACCAACCTCTATGGGCCGGGCGACAACTTCGACCTGCGTACCAGCCACGTGCTGCCCGCCCTGCTGCGGCGCACCCACGAGGCCCGTGAACGCGGCGCGGACACCCTCGTCCACTGGGGCAGCGGCACGCCCCGCCGGGAGTTCCTGCACGTCGACGACCTCGCCGACGCCTGCCTCTTCCTGCTGGAGCACTACGACGGCGACGACCCGGTCAACGTCGGCACCGGGCTGGACACGACCCTGCGCGAACTCGCCGACCTCGTGGCCGCGACCGTCGGTTACCGGGGCCGGATCCACTGGGACACCACCAAACCGGACGGCACCCCGCGCAAACTGCTCGACGTGTCCCGGCTGACGGCACTCGGCTGGAAGGCAGGCATCGACCTTGAGCACGGAGTCGCCCGCACCTACGCCTGGTACCGCGAGCACTCCGGGCGCGGGGACGCCGAGGCTGTCGGTCCTGATGGTGTGCACGGCTAACCTCTACCGCTCGCCGCTCGCCGAGCACCTCCTGCGCCACCGGCTCGGACAGGCCGGGGCGGCCGGGGTGCACGTCGCCAGCGCGGGCAGTCTGGCACGGCCCGGCGACCGGCTTCCGGCGGCGACGGCCCAGCGGCTCGCCGAGGCCGACGGTGCCGGTTTCGCCGAACGCTTCGTGCCGCGACGGCTCACTCCCGCCCTGGTCGCCGGGGCGGACCTGGTGCTCGGCCTGGCCCAGGAGCACCGGGAGGCCGCGGTGCGGCTGCACCCGGTGGCCCTGCGCCGCTGCTTCACCCTGCTCGAGTTCGTCCGGTTGTCCGAACAGGACGAACCGCACGGGTCGGCCGGCCCCGGCGGCACGGCGGCGGCCGGCCGGGAAGCCGTGGCCCGGGCGGCCGCGCGACGCGGACTCGGTCCGCCGGCCACGGCGGAGGCGGACTCCGTGGCCGATCCGGCCGGCGGTCCGCCGGAGGAACTGCTGCACTGCGCGGCCCTGATCGAAGCGGCGGTCGACAGGCTGGCCGCCGTCCTGTGCCCCCCGAGGTGAGACGCGCCCGTTCCGGCCGCCGCGCCCCGGCCGGACGCCCGCCGCTCCCGCCGCCCGACGGGCCGCTGACGGTGCGTCGGGCGGGCGGGCTCAGGTCCGCTCCCCGGCACGGTTTCCGGCTCCTCCGGGCCCGTCTCGGCAGGCCGCGAAGGGTCCTGCGCTCAGAGCCCGCCGCCGGAGTGGGTAGGCTGGCCCCCGTCCCTGCCGTCCGACGGTCCCGCACGACCGGGGCGGCGCCGCAGCAAGGAGGAACCACTGAGCATGCAAGGCACCGGTCCGGAAGCCGCACGCGACGCCTCGCTGCCCGCCCGCGCCAAGATCGCCGTGACGGCCGGCAAGATGGCCGCCGCCCTCTCGCAGAAGGCCGGGCGCGGCAGTGGTTCGGTGATCGGCGGCAAGATCGCGCTCAAGCTCGACCCCGATCTGCTGGCCACCCTGTCCGAGCACCTCGACGTGGTGCTGGTCAGCGCGACCAACGGCAAGACCACCACCACCCGGCTGATCGCCGAGGCGCTGCGCGCCGCGGGCCCGGTGGTCTCCAACGCCCTGGGCGCCAACATGCCGGCCGGCATCACCGCCGCGCTGGCGGGCGGCTCGGACGCGCGCTTCGGCGTGATCGAGGTGGACGAGAAGTACCTCGCGACGGTCGCCCGGGACACCCGGCCCAAGGCCATAGCGCTGCTGAACCTCTCCCGCGACCAGCTGGACCGCGCCGCCGAGACCCGCATGATGGCGGAGAAGTGGCGCGAGGGTCTCAAGGACTCGGACGCGGTGATCATCGCCAACGCCGACGACCCGCTGGTGACCTGGGCCGCCTCGTCCTGCAAGAAGGTGGTCTGGGTGGCCGCCGGGCAGGCGTGGAAGGAGGACGCCTGGTCCTGCCCGTCCTGCGGCGGCGTGATGCAGCGCCCCGGCGAGGACTGGTTCTGCTCGCAGTGCGGCTTCCGCCGCCCGAACCCGCACTGGGCGCTGCAGGGCACCCACGTCATCGACCCGCACCGCGGTGCCTGGCCGATCCAGCTGCAGCTGCCCGGCCGCGCCAACCTGGCGAACGCCACCAGCTCGGCGGCGGTCGCGGCGGTCTTCGGCGTCGCCCCGCAGGTCGCGCTGCAGCGGATGCAGACGGTCGCCGCGGTCGCCGGCCGCTACGACGTGGTGCAGTACCAGGGCCGCGACGTGCGCCTGCTGCTGGCGAAGAACCCGGCCGGCTGGCTGGAGACCTTCACGCTGATCGACCAGCCGCCGGCGCCGGTGGTGCTGTCGGTGAACGCGCTGGACGCGGACGGCACCGACACCTCCTGGCTGTGGGACGTCGACTACGAGCGCCTGGCCGGCCACCCGATCTTCGTGATGGGCCAGCGCAAGCTGGACCTGGCGGTCCGGCTGGAGGTCGCCGGGCTGCAGTTCCAGGTGGTGGACACCCTGGAGCAGGCCGTCCGGCTGGCGCCGCCCGGCCGGATCGAGGCGATCGCCAACTACACCGCCTTCCAGCAGCTGCGCAAGGCGGTGGCGGTCTGATGTCGTACCCCGCCGACCCGCAGTTCCAGCAGCCTCAGCAGCAGCAGTACGGAAGGCCTTCGAGGATGAACGAGAGCAGCCTGCGCCTCGTCTGGGTGTACCCGGACCTGCTCAGCACGTACGGCGACCGCGGCAACGCGCTGGTCGTCGAGCGGCGGGCGCGGCAGCGCGGCCTCGGGGTGACCCGGATCGACGTGCGCTCCGACCAGGCGGTGCCGACCAGCGGCGACATCTACCTGATCGGCGGCGGCGAGGACCGTCCGCAGCGGCTCGCCGCGGAGCGGCTGCGCAACGACGGCGGTCTGGTCCGCGCCGCCGAGAACGGTGCGATCATCTTCTCGGTCTGCGCCGGCTACCAGATCCTCGGCCGCGAGTTCATCAACGACCTCGGCGAGCGCGAGCCGGGCCTCGGCCTGCTCGACGTGTGGACGACCCGCGGCGAGGGCTCCCGCTGCGTCGGCGACGTGCTCGCCGACGTCGACCCGGCGCTCGGCCTGCCGCAGCTCACCGGTTTCGAGAACCACCAGGGCGTCACGCACCTCGGCGAGGGCGTCAAGCCCCTGGCGAACGTGCGGACGGGCCGCGGCAACGGCACCGGCGACGGCACCGAGGGTGCGTACCGCGACACCGTGTTCGGCACCTACCTGCACGGCCCGGTGATGGCCCGCAACCCTGCCGTCGCCGACATGCTGCTCAAGCTGGCGCTGGACGTCAGCGCGCTGCCGCCGGCCGACACGACCTGGTACGACGCGCTGCGCGCGGAGCGCATCGCGGCCACCAGCCAGCCCGCCTGAGTCCGACGAAGGGTGTCCGGTTGACCGCATTGCGGTCAACCGGTGCCATGCGGGCGGGATGCATAAGAGAATAGGGATCGCTGGACGCAACCCTCCTCGGCGTCCGGCTGCAGATTGCGCGGACGCGTCGACGATGCCGCTCCCGCTCGGCTCCTGCCCGGCCGGACGCAGGAACCGTATGCTGTGCCATGGTCGCCCCCGGTTGAAGACGCCCGGGTGCGACCTGTCCGCGGTGGCGACACCGAGGTGGTAGTCCGGCCTCCGGTTCTTCCCCCCAGCCTGGCGGCTGGGAGGTGCCCCCAGGGGAGTTGCAAAGCAATGCGTATTGGTGTCCTGACCAGCGGCGGTGACTGCCCCGGCCTGAACGCCGTGATCCGTTCCGTGGTCCACCGGGGGGTGGTCGACCACGGCGACGAGATCATCGGTTTCCAGGACGGCTGGCGCGGCCTCCTCGAAGGCGTCCACCGTCCTCTCACCCTGGAGTCGGTGAGCGGCATCCTCGCCCAGGGCGGCACGATCCTCGGGTCCTCCCGGGTCCAGCCGAGCCACCTGCGGGACGGCGTCGAGCGCGCCAAGCAGCACTGCAAGGACCTCGGGATCGACGCGGTCATCCCGATCGGCGGCGAGGGCACCCTGAAGGCCGCGAAGCTCATGAGCGACGCGGGCCTGCCGGTGGTCGGCGTGCCGAAGACGATCGACAACGACATCGCCTGCACCGACGTCACCTTCGGCTTCGACACCGCCGTCTCGGTGGCCACCGACGCGCTGGACCGCCTCAAGACCACCGCCGAGTCGCACCAGCGGGTCATGGTCGTCGAGGTGATGGGCCGTCACACCGGCTGGATCGCCCTCAACGCGGGCATGGCGGCCGGCGCGCACGCGATCGTGGTGCCCGAGCGCCCCTTCCACATCGACAAGCTGACCGACGTGGTGCGCGAGCGCTTCGACCGGCACAAGAAGTTCGCGATCGTGGTCTGCGCCGAGGGCGCCAAGCCCGAGCCCGGCACCATGCCGTGGGAGGAGGGCACCAAGGACATGTACGGCCACGAGCGGTTCACCGGCATCGCCACCCAGCTCTCCCGTGAGCTGGAGCACCGGCTCGGCAAGGAGGCCCGTCCGGTGATCCTCGGCCACACCCAGCGCGGCGGCACCCCGACCGCCTACGACCGGGTGCTCGCCACCCGCTTCGGCTGGCACGCGGTGGAGGCCGCCCACAAGGGCGCCTTCGGCCACATCACCGCGCTGCAGGGCACCGACATCCGCCTGGTGCCGCTCGCCGAGGCGGTCGCCGAGCTGAAGACCGTGCCGCAGGAGCGCTACACCGAGGCCGAGACGGTCATCTGACCGGCCCGTCCCGCAGCTCTTCGGGAGCCCCGTCCGCCGCCTCGGCGGGCGGGGCTCCTTCTCTTCTCCAGCCTTTCTTGACCGATCGATCCAGTTAGCGCTATGGTCTTCCCATGGCAAGGACCAAGGAGTTCGACCCGGACGCGGCGCTGCAGGCGGCGCTGGAGCTGTTCTGGGAGCGCGGGTACGAGGCGACCTCGATGGCCGACCTCACCGGGCACCTGGGCATCGGCCGCGCCAGCCTGTACGCCACCTTCGGCGGCAAGCACGAGCTGTTCCTCAAGGCGCTCGACCGCTACCGGGAGAACACCGACGCCAAGCTGCTCGCCGAGCTCTCGCAGCCCGGCGCGGCCCTGCCCACGGTCCGCGCCGTGGTGCGGCGCTTCGCCGACGAGGCGGTCCGCGAGCAGCGGCACCGCGGCTGCCTGATCACCAACACCGCCACCGAACTCGCCACCCGCGACCCGGACGCGGCCCGCCGCGTCCGTGCCAGCTGGGACACCCTGGAGACGCTCACCGCCGGCGCGCTGGCCCGGGCGCAGGCCCAGGGCGAGCTGGCACCGGAGAAGGACCCGCGGGCCCTCGCCCGGCTGCTGCTCACCGTGATGCAGGGCATGCGGGTGATCGGCAAGGCGGGCGACGACCCGCGGCGGGTCACCGACGCGGCGGACCTCGCCCTGTCACTGCTCGGCTGAGCCCCTCGGCCCGGACCGACAGCTCCACCGGCCGCTCCTCGGCGGCCCTCTGCACGGCCTTATATTGAACCGAACGGTACAGAAAGAGGGGGAGACCATGGCTGCCACGGCCATCACTCCGACGTCCACCGGCGCACCGGCGCCACGCACCGCACCCGGCTTCGCCCTGCTCGGCACCGTCCAGGCGACACTGATCTTCACCCTGATGGCGATCTCCGTGCCGCTGCCCGACATCGGCCGCGAGTTCGGCCTCGACCACAGCCGGCTCGTCCTGCTCAACGCCGCCTACGGGCTCTCCTTCGCCGCCCTGCTGCTGCTCGGCGGCCGGCTCACCGACCGCTACGGCGGCCGCCGGATGCTCACCACCGGCCTGGTGGTGCTCGGCCTCGCCTCGATCGCCGCCCCGCTCGCCCCCGGCTACACCGCCCTGCTGCTGCTCCGCTTCCTCCAGGGCGCCGCCGCGGCCCTGGTCGCCCCGGCCGGCATGGCCGTCCTCAAGACCCTGCTGCCCGGCCCCGCGGCCTACGGCCGGGCGATGGCCACCTGGGGCGGACTCTCCGTGCTCGGCGCCACCACCGGCAACCTCGCCTCCGGGGCCGTCGCCAGCTGGCTCTCCTGGCGCTGGATGTTCGCCGTCCCGGTGGTCGTCGCCGCCGCCGCCCTCGCCCTCGCCCCCGCACTGCTGCCCCGCGACCCCGCCCGCGACCGGCGCCCCGCCCTCGACCTGCCCGGCGCCGTCCTCGCCACCGCCGGCACCGTCCTGGTCAGCTACGGCCTCGTCCTCACCGAGACCGGCGGCTGGCAGCTGCCGCTCGCCCTCGGCCTGCTGCTGCCCGCCGCCGGAGTGCTCCGCGAGCGGCGCGCCGCCGAGCCGCTGCTGCCGCTCGGCTTCCTGCGCGGCGGACGCCGCCTGCTCGGCCTGGCCGCCACCCTGCTGAGCGCCGGCGGCACCGCCACCCTCTTCCTGCTGCTCACCCTGCACCTCCAGCAGGACCTGGGCTGGACCCCGCTCGCCACCTCCGGCGCCTTCCTCCCCTACGCCGCCGCACTGCTCCTCGGCGGGCAGGCCGCCGGGCCGCTGGTCGGCCGGGTCGGGCCGAAGGCCGTCACCGCGATCGGCCTGGCCACCGGCACCGCCGGCCTGTTCGCCCTCGCCCACCTCGGCACCGGCTCCGGCTACCTGCCGCTCGTCCCCGGGCTGGTGCTGCTGCCCTTCGGCGCAGCCCTCGCCTTCGCCGGAGCCGCGGTGCTCGCCACCGACGGCGTCCCGGAGGAGCAGATCGGCCTGGCCGGCGGCGTGCTCAACACGGCGATGGAACTCGGCCCGACCGTCCTGCTCACCGCCCTCCTCACGGTCGGCTCCGGCGGCGCCGCGCTGGCCGCCGCCGGCGCCCTCTTCGCCCTCACCGCCCTCGCCGGCACCCTCACCTGACGGCCAGGCCCCAGGGCGTGGGGAACTGCGCAATTCGGATGCGGTCGCCACAACAGCATCGGGCCAAGCCCTGATCTGTACGACGACCCGCCCCCGGACTGCGCAGTCCCCGCGCCCCTTTCGGTGCCCCCACGCGCCCCCCGGCGAGGCTGACCGGTCGGCCCCACCAGGGGCGCGTGGGGGCACCTGCCGCCGGTCCGGCGGGACGATCGGCCCATGGCCGGGGTCCGGGGCACACCATAGGTTGGGTGAGCGGCCGGGGCGCCCGGCCCGCCCCGCGCGAGCAGGAGGAGCAACCCCGATGGAGATCCTCGCCTACGGCGTGCAGACCGACGAGCGTCCGCTGCTGGACGCGGCGTTCGCCGGCCGGCACCCGCTGCGCATGCTGGACGTCTTCCTCACCCGGGACACCGCCCCGCTCGCCGACGGCTTCCCGGTGGTGTCCAGCAGCGTCAACGACGAGCTGGACGGCGTGGTGCTGGCCCGGCTCGCCGCGGGCGGCACCAAGCTGGTCACCCAGCGCTCCACCGGCTTCAACAACATCGACCTGGCGGCCGCCCGCGACCTCGGCCTGACCGTCGCCCGGGTCTCCCACTACTCCCCGCACGCCGTGGCCGAGCACGCCTGGGCGCTGGCGCTGGCCGTGAACCGGCGGCTGCTGCGGGCGGCGAGCCGCACCCGCGAGTTCGACTTCCGGCTGGACGGCCTGCTGGGCCGGGACGTCCACGGGATGACCGTCGGCGTGATCGGCACCGGCAAGATCGGCGAGTGCTTCGCCCGGATCGCGCACGGCTTCGGCACCGAACTCCTCGGCTGGGACGTCGCCCCCAACCCGGCCTGCCGGGAGCTCGGTCTGCAGTACGTCGAGAAGGACGAGCTGCTGGAGCGCAGCGACCTGGTCAGCCTGCACGTGCCGCTGCTGCCGGACACCCGCCACCTGATCGACGCGGCCGCGCTCGCCCGGATGAAGGACGACGCGATCCTGGTGAACTCCAGCCGCGGCGGCCTGGTCGACAGCGCCGCGCTGGTCGAGACGCTGCGGTCCGGCCGGCTCGCCGGGGTCGGCCTGGACGTGTACGAGGAGGAGACCGGCGTCTTCTTCACCGACCGGTCGGTGCACGGGGTGGCCGACGACGTGCTGGCCCGGCTGATGACCTTCCCGCACGTGCTGGTCACCTCCCACCAGGCGTACTTCACCAGGACCGCGGTCGGCCAGATCATCGCGGCGACCGTCCGCAACGTCGAGGACTTCGCGGCCGGCCGCACCGGCGAGAACACCCTCGTCCCGGCCGCCGGCGCCGCCGGCTGACCGCGCCGCGTCCGCCGGGGCCGGGGCCGGGTTCGGTCGGTTCGTAAGCGCCGCCTAGGCTGTGCCGGAAGCAAAACGGACGAACCGGACCGGCCTGCGGGCGGGTCCGGTCGGCACCAGCGAAGGCAGGACGCGCCGATGGGCGACGGCATGGCAGGGATGCACCACCACGGCGGAACGGGCACGCTCGGCCCGTACAGCCCGTCCGCCGCGCTCGGCTGGTCGCCGGACTGGCCCTTCCTGATCGGCGCGGTGCTCGCCCTCGGCCTCTACACGGCGGCCGCGATCCGGCTGTGGCGGCGCGGCGACAAGTGGCCGGTCGGCCGGATGATCGCCTGGACGGCGGGCACCGGCACGGTCGTCCTGGTGACCTGCACCGGGCTGAACGACTACGGCATGGTGCTGTTCAGCGCGCACATGATCCAGCACATGGTGCTGTCCATGCTCTCCCCCATCCTGCTGCTGCTCGGCGCCCCGATCACGCTGGCGCTGCGGGCCCTGCGCCCGGCCCGCAAGGGCAGCGGCCGCGGTCCGCGCGAGCTGCTGGTGGCCCTGCTGCACAGCCGGTACGTCCGGGTGGTCTCGCACCCCGGCGCCACCATCCCGCTGTTCGTCGCCAGCCTGTACGCGCTGTACTTCTCGCCGCTGTTCGACCACCTGATGCAGTACCGCCTCGGGCACCTCGCGATGATGGTCCACTTCCTGGCAGTCGGCATGCTCTTCTTCTGGCCGATCATGGGCGTGGACCCGGGTCCGCACCGGCCGGGCTACATCATGCGCATCCTGGAGCTCTTCGTGGGGATGCCGTTCCACGCCTTCTTCGGCGTGGCCGTGATGATGGCGACCCACCCGCTGGTGACCACCTTCACCGACGCCGCCGCGCCGCCCGGCACCAAGCTGCTGGACGACCAGGAGCTGGCCGGCGGCATCACCTGGGCGTTCGGCGAGATCCCGACCGCGATCGTGCTGATCGCCCTGACCCTGCAGTGGGCGCGGTCCGAGGAGCGGCAGGCCCGCCGCCGCGACCGTGCCGCGGACCGGGACGGCGACGCCGAGCTCGCCGCCTACAACGCCTACCTGGCCGCGCTCGACCGCCGCGGCCGCGCCGCCGCCGCGGACGGAGCCCCCGCCTGCCGCCCCCGCCACGAGCCCCGCCCCGTACGCACCGGGCGGGGCTCGCCGCCGTTCGGGGCCGTGCCCGGGCCGGGGTCAGTCCTCCAGGAGATCCAGGTCGAGCCGGGCCAGCCGCTCCGGGTCGGCCAGGATGTCGATGGCGACGATCAGGCCGTCGGCGACCACGAAGTCCATGACCGAGACCGGCCGGCCGTCGACCACGGTGACCGTGCCGGCCCCGCCGTTGACCAGCGCCGGCCGGGAGAACGGCGCCATGTGCCGGAACCGGAACGCCTGCGAGGCCACCTCGCGGGCCCCGCGCACCACGATCAGCGGCGCGGCCGGGCCGTCGTCGGCGCGCAGCACCACCTCCGGGTGGAGGACGGCGACCAGCGCCTCGAAGTCGCCGCCGCGGGAGGCGGCGAGGAAGGCGTCCACCACCTCGCGGCGGCGTACCGGGTCCGGGTCCGGTGCGGGGGCCGCGCCCTGGACGCGCCGCCGGGCACGGCTGGCGAGCTGCCGGGCGGCGGCCGGGGTGCGGTCCACGATCGGCGCGATCTCGTCGAACGGCAGGCCGAACATGTCGTGCAGCACGAAGGCCAGCCGCTCGGCCGGGGCGAGCTGCTCCAGCACGACGAGCAGGGCGAGCCCGACCGAGTCGGCGAGCAGCGCCTGCTGTTCGGGGTCGGTGCCGTCGGCGTTCGCCACGACGGGGTCGGGCAGCCGCTCGCCGATCGGCTCCTCGCGGCGGGTCCGGCGGGTGCGCAGCATGTCGAGGCAGACCCGGCCGACCACGGTGGTGAGCCAGCCGCCCAAGTTCTCCACCTCGTCGGCGTCGGTGCGGCTCAGCCTCAGCCAGGCCTCCTGCACCGCGTCGTCGGCCTCGCCGAGCGAGCCCAGCATCCGGTACGCCACCGACCGCAGATGGCCGCGGTGGCTCTCGAAGCGCTCGGCCAGCCAGTCGTTCCGGTCCATCGGGCCCCTCCTCGTCGGTGTGCTCTCACCTCTCTGACGTTCGGGCGGCCGCGGACGTGACGGTTCCGCCCGAACCGTTCCGGCCGGTGCCGGGTGCGAGCAGCCGGCGCAGGGCGAGGGCGTCCGGGGCGAGGGCGGTGAGCAGGGTGGCGGGCGGGCCGTCGGCGGGGCCGGGCAGGGTGAGCAGGGCGGCGTCGGTGCCGTCCGGGGGCGGCGGCGGGGCGGGCAGGCCGACGGTGAGCAGTTGTCCGACGGTGCGGTGCGGGCCGAGGACGGCGGGGCCGTCCCAGCCGGGGGCGCCGGGGCCGAGGTCGGTCTGCTGGTCGAGCAGGACGCGGCCGGCCGGGGCGGGGCCGGCCAGGTGGACGGTGAGCCGGGCGGTGATCCGGCCGGGCGGGGCGCCGCGGGTGTGGTCGTGCAGCCGGCCGAGCACCTGTTCCTCGCGCAGCCGCAGCCGGGCCCCGGGGGCGAGGTGGACGACGGTGGTGAGCAGCAGGCGGCTGCCGGCGGCGGCGATGACGGGTTCGGGGCGCCAGTCGAGTTCGGCGTCCTCACCGACGGTGAGGTGCAGCTCGTAGCGGGCGGGGGCGCCGCCGCGGCCGGGGAGGCTGACGGTGGCGGCGGCGCTGGTGACGGTGAGGGCGGCGCCGGGCCGGACCTCGGCGTGCAGGGCGAGCCGGTCGCCGCCGAGCGGGGCGGCCATCGAGCCGATCACGCAGACGTGGGCGGTGCCCGGGGCGCCGCGGGTGCGGCGCAGGGCGAGCGGGCCGGCGCCGGCGAGGACGGGCAGGGCGGTGCCGCCGCGGCCGTCGGGGGCGGCGGTGATCCGGGCGGTGGCGTCGACGGCGGCGGGGTGCGGGGCGGTGGTGTGCCCGGC
Organism: Kitasatospora arboriphila; assembly: GCF_039528095.1. NCBI lineage: Bacteria > Bacillati > Actinomycetota > Actinomycetes > Kitasatosporales > Streptomycetaceae > Kitasatospora > Kitasatospora arboriphila. The sequence continues at coordinate 1,223 of NZ_BAAALD010000067.1, read as the reverse complement.
GGCCGGGTGCCGGGCGCCGGTGACGGTCACCGTTCGGCGAGCCGGGCGCGGACCCAGGCGGCGACCGGGGCGATGCCGTCCGGGGTGGTGAGGGCGGTGAAGACGGTGGGCAGGCCGCCGCGCTGGGCCTCGGCGTCGCGGGCCATCACCGCGAGGTCGGCGCCGACCAGCGGGGCGAGGTCGGTCTTGTTGACGACGAGCAGGTCGGAGGTGGAGACGCCGGGGCCGCCCTTGCGGGGGATCTTGTCGCCGCCGGAGACGTCGATGACGAAGATCTGGTGGTCGACCAGGCCCCGGCTGAAGGTGGCGGTGAGGTTGTCGCCGCCGGACTCGACGAGCACCAGGTCGAGCGGGCCGACGGTCTCCTCCAGTTCCTCGACGGCCTCCAGGTTGGCGGAGATGTCGTCGCGGATCGCGGTGTGCGGGCAGCAGCCGGTCTCGACGGCGGCGATCCGCTCGGGCGGCAGGACGGCGTTGCGCAGCAGGAACTCGGCGTCCTCGGTGGTGTAGATGTCGTTGGTGACGACGGCGAGCGAGATCTCGTCGCGCAGTTCCCGGCAGAGCGCGGCGACGGTGGCGGTCTTGCCGGAGCCGACCGGGCCGCCGAGGCCGATCCGCAGGGCGCGGCGGGTGCGGGTGCGGGTCTGCTCGGTCCAGGTGTGGCGGGCGGGGGCGTCGTGGGGGTCGACGTGGTCACGATGCAAAGAGGCGGACCTTCCAGGAGCGGTGCTGTTCGGCGTGGACGTCGAGCAGCGGGGCGGAGGCGGCGGGCAGGGTGCCGCGGGCGGCGGCGGCGGTGGCGCCCGCGGCCACGGTGTCGAGGTCGGGGGCGAGCCGGGCCAGCACGGCGGCGACCTGGTAGGGGTCGAGGCCGAGCAGCCGGACGCAGGCGGTGGCGGGGCCGTTGACGCTCTCGTACGCGGCGAGGGCGGCGGCGTCCGCGGGGGTGAGCCCGGCGGCGCGGGCGGTGGTGCCGAGCGCGACGGGGTGGTGGGGGCCGCGGGGGTGGGTGCTGTGCAGCAGGTCGAGGGCGGGGTGCGGCCAGGCGGCACGGGCGGCGCGCAGCAGTTGGCGGCCGAGGCGGCGGCTGGTGTCGCGCAGGGCGGGCGAGGGGGTGCGGGCCTCGGCGGCGGCGTCGAGGGCGGCGAGGTCGGCGTCCTGGCGGGGGGGGGGGGGGGCCGGGGCGGGCGGGGCGGGGGGGGGGGGGGGGGGGGGGGCGCGGG
>NZ_BAAALD010000066.1:0-43280 GCF_039528095.1 Kitasatospora arboriphila | reverse complement strand
GCCCGCGCCGCCGCTGGGCGGTGCCGCTCGTCGTGCTGGCGGTGCTCGCCGCGGGCGGCGGCCTGTGGGCGGCGCTGCCCGGCTCCGGGGAGCCGGACCGCGGCAGCCAGGACGCCGCCACCAGCAGACCCGCCGGCACCGGCGGCGCGAGCGGGGCCTCCGGCGGGCAGCCGTCCTCCCCGGCCGGGGCGCCGTCCTCCCCGGCCGCCTGGGCCACCGGCTCCGGCACCCTCCCGGCCGGCTACCTCGGGACCTGGCAGGGCACCATCACCACCCGCGTCGGCGGCCTGCCCAGCACCTTCCGGGTCGAGCTCGGCCGGGGCAAGGTCGGCGAGGTGGTCGGCCGTACCAGCAACGCGTCCGCCTTCAGCGACACCGTCTGCCGCGGCGAACTCACCCTGCTCACGGCCTCCGCCGACCGGATCGAGCTGCAGGAGCGCCCGGTGGGCAACGACCCCCGGTGCACCGGCGAACCCGAGAAGCAGACCTACACCCCGGCGGGCGGCGGTTCGCTGCACCTGCAGGTGAGCGGCGCGCCGCTCGGCATGGACCCCTCCGGCGACCTGGCCAAGCAGGGGTGACGGGCCGCAGAAAAGGGCTGGCGTAGGCTGGTTCGGTCCTGCCGTCCGGGCGCCCTCCTGCCTCGGAGACGCCCCGCCGCCCGCCGGTGCCGCCGTCGGACAGCCCGCCGTTGGAAAGAAAGTAGGCCCGCAAGGTGTCCGAGCAGACCCTCGACTCCCCCGCCGCCGACCTGCAGGCCGTCCTGGACCGTGCGGCCGCGGGCGGCCGGATCACCCCCGAGGAGGCGCTGGAGCTCTACCGCTCCGCGCCGCTGCACGCCCTCGGTGCCGCCGCGGACGCCGTGCGCCGCCGCCGCTACGCCGGCGTCGAGCACATCGCGACGTACATCATCGAACGGAACATCAACTACACCAACGTCTGCGTGACGGCCTGCAAGTTCTGCGCGTTCTACGTCCCGCCGAAGAGCGACAAGGGCTGGTCGCGCGACCTCGACGAGATCCTGCGCCGCTGCGCGGAGACGGTCGAGCTGGGCGGCACCCAGATCATGTTCCAGGGCGGCCACCACCCGGACTACGGCGTGGAGTACTACGAGCGGGCCTTCTCGGCGATCAAGGGCGAGTTCCCCGAGCTGGTCATCCACTCGCTGGGCGCCTCCGAGGTCGAGCACATGGCCCGGATCTCCGGAGTGACGATCGAGGAGGCCATCACCCGGATCCACCGGGCGGGCCTGGACTCCTTCGCCGGCGCCGGCGCCGAACTGCTGCCGGAGCGCCCCCGCAAGGCGATCGCCCCGCTCAAGGAGTCCGGCGAGCGCTGGCTGGAGATCATGGAGGCCGCGCACGGCCTCGGCGTGGAGTCCACCTCCACCATGCTGATGGGCACCGGCGAGACCAACGCCGAGCGCATCGAGCACCTGCGGATGATCCGCGACGTGCAGGACCGCACCGGAGGCTTCCGCGCCTTCATCCCGTACACCTACCAGCCGCAGAACAACCACTTGAAGGGCCGCACCCAGGCCACCGTCTTCGAGTACCTGCGGATGATCGCCGTCGCCCGGCTCTTCCTCGACAACGTCGCCCACATCCAGGGCTCCTGGCTCACCACCGGCAAGGAGGCCGGCCAGCTCTCGCTGCACTACGGCGCCGACGACCTCGGCTCCGTGATGCTGGAGGAGAACGTCGTCTCCGCGGCCGGCGCCAAGCACCGCTCCAACCTCACCGAGCTGATCCACCTCATCCGGGCGGCCGGCCGCACCCCCGCGCAGCGCTCCACCACCTACCAGCACCTGCGCGTGCTCGACGACCCGGCGAACGACCCGGTCGACCCCCGGGTCGCCTCGCACATCGCCTCCACCGCGATCGAGGGCGGCACCGCCCACCCCGAGCTGAAGATCCTCTCGGCCAACTGATGCTGACCCTGCACCGCGCCGCCCTGCTGATCGCCGACCCGGCCGCCCCCGCGGCCCCGGTGACCGCCGACGGCGCGGTGCTGGTCGACGGCGCCCTGGTCGCCTGGGTCGGCCCCTACGCCGGCCGGCCGGACGCCGACGCCCGGCAGCGCGAGTGGCCGGGCCTGCTCGTGCCCGGCCTGCTCAACCCCTACGGGGCCTGCCAGCTGGAGCGGCGCTACCACCCGGACCCGCGCGAGGAGCTCGGTGCGGAGCCGCTCGTCCTCGACGTGTCCGACGAACGGCGCGGCGGCTCCGCCCGGCGCGGCCTGCAGCGGATGCTCGGCCACGGCACCACCGCCGTCGCCGGGCCCTTCGCCCACCCCGCCGTGCGCACCGCGGTGGCCCGCTCCGGGCTGGCCGCAGTCCCCGGCGACGGCGCCGACGGCGGGCTCGACCCGCTCGCCGGCCGCAGCCTCGCCGAGGCCGTCCACCGCCCGCTGCGGGCGGGCGGCCCGGCCGCCCTCGCCGTCTTCGCCGCCGGCTCGGCCGCCGAACTGGAACGCTCCGGCGCCGGCTGCTGCCTGGCCACCGTGCTCGGCGGACGGCTGCTCTACCGCGGCCGCTGACGCGCCGCCGCTCCTCCCGCGGTGCCACGCCCCGGCAAAGGTCGCACAAACCGCACACATCCTGCCGTGACCTGAGGCACCGCCAGCGGCTACGATCCCGGACAGCCCCTCAGGCACCGTCCCGGGGGGCACCCCTCACCACCGGGCCCCCACCGGCCCCGGCCGCCAGGACAGGACCGATGCGACCCGCCACCGCCCCCCACCAGCCAGCCCCCCGGCTGGGCCGCGGCTGGTACCTCGGGGCCGTGCTGAGCGCCGTGCTCGCCCTCGGCATGTGCCTGCTCGGCTGGCGGCAGGCCGACCAGGCCGACCGGATCACCGCCAACCCCGTCCGCGTCCAGGGCATCGTCACCCAGCTGCCCGGCGGCAGCGGCAGCTACAGCGAGGTCGTCTACACCGCCGAGGGCCGCCGCCTCAGCGCCGCCGACCTGTGGCTGCCGGAGGGCGCCGTGGTCGGCGACCCGGTCTGCCTGGAGCACGCCGCGGACGACCCGGCCGCCGTCCGGGTCTGCGGCAACCGCTACCCGCAGCCGGTCGGCATCACCCTGGCCCGCACCAGCGTGCCGGTCGCCCTGCTCCTCCTCGGCCTGTGCCTGGTCCGCATCCTGCGCCACCGCCGCACCCGCCCGGCCCGGGAGGGCGGCGCCCGGGTCCGCACCACCGTGGTGCTGGCCGCCGAGGGCATGCCCGCCCTCACCCACGGCAAGCGGTCCCGCCGCCGCCGCAAGGGCGGCCGCCGGGGCCGGCCCCAGGGGTGACCCCGGGGGCGCCGACGGCACCCGGCGGGCCCTCGTGCCGGTCCGTTCCGCCGCGAAGCACCCGGCCGCCGCCGGGGGCACGGCACTCCGACGTGCACCCGTTGCCCGGGCAGGTGCCACCAGGGTGAACAATGGGGGCGTGACCCGAGCCTCCCTGGACAAGCAGCCCCACGAAGTCGCCGCCATGTTCGACGACGTCGCGGCCAAGTACGACCGCACGAACGACGTGCTCTCGCTCGGCCAGGCCCGGGCCTGGCGGCGGGCGGTCGCCGACGCGGTCGCGGCCGAGCCCGGCCAGCTGGTCCTCGACCTGGGGGCCGGCACCGGCACCTCCTCGCTGCCGTTCGCCGAGGCCGACGCCAAGGTGGTGCCCTGCGACTTCTCCACCGGCATGCTCGCCGAGGGCAAGCAGCGCCACCCGGAGCTGGCGATGACCGCGGGCGACGCGACCAAGCTGCCCTTCGCCGACGCCACCTTCGACGCCGTCACCATCTCCTTCGCGCTGCGCAACGTGCAGGACACCGACGCGGCGCTGCGCGAGATGCACCGGGTCACCAAGCCCGGCGGAAAGATCGTCATCTGCGAGTTCTCCACGCCGACCTGGACGCCGTTCCGCACGGTCTACACCGAGTACCTGATGCGCGCCCTGCCGCCGGTCGCCTCCGCCGTCAGCAGCAACCCGGACGCCTACGTCTACCTCGCCGAGTCCATCCGCTCCTGGCCCGACCAGCCCGAGCTGGCCGCCAAGCTGCAGCAGGCCGGCTGGTCGAAGGTCGCCTGGCGCAACCTCACCGGCGGCATCGTGGCCCTGCACCGGGGTTTCCGCGCATAAGCCCTGGCTACACTCACTTGCAGTCAGCCGTCCCAGTGCAGGAGTGTGCCCCGTGTCCGACACCGCCATCGACCTGAGCGGCACCGTCGAGGCCACCGCCGACGTCATCGTGGTCGGCGCGGGCCCGGCCGGCTCCACCACCGCGTACTACCTGGCGCAGGCCGGACTGGACGTCCTGCTGCTGGAGAAGACCGAGTTCCCGCGGGAGAAGGTCTGCGGCGACGGCCTGACCCCGCGCGCCACCAAGCAGCTCGTCGACATGGGCATCGACGTCTCCACCGGGAACGGCTGGCTGCACAACAAGGGCCTGCGGATCATCGGCGGCGGCGTCCGGCTGGAGCTCGACTGGCCGGAGCTCTCCGCCTTCCCGGACTACGGCCTCGTCCGCAAGCGCGCCGACTTCGACGAGCTGCTGGCCCGTCAGGCCTCCAAGGCCGGCGCCCGGCTGTACGAGAGCTGCAACGTCACCGGCCCGGTGCTGGACGAGCGCACCGGCCGGATCACCGGCGTCACCGCCAAGCTCGGCGACGAGAAGCGCCCGGTCGTCTTCCGCGCCCCGCTGGTCGTCGCCGCGGACGGCAACTCCACCCGGCTGTCGGTCGCGATGGGCCTGCACCGCCGCGAGGACCGCCCGATGGGCGTCGCCTACCGGACGTACTTCACCTCGCCCCGGCACGACGACGACTACCTGGAGTCCTGGCTGGAGCTCTGGGACACCCGGCACGGCCAGCGCAAGCTGCTGCCCGGCTACGGCTGGATCTTCGGCATGGGCGACGGCACCAGCAACGTCGGCCTCGGCATCCTCGACTCCTCGCCCGCCTTCGGCGACCTCAACTGGCGCGAGGTGCTGAAGAGCTGGTGCGCGAGCATGCCCGAGGAGTGGGGCTACACCCCCGAGAACATGACCGACCCGATCCGCGGCGCCGCCCTGCCGATGGCCTTCAACCGGCAGCCGCACTACACCCGCGGACTGCTGCTGGTCGGCGACGCCGCCGGCATGGTCAACCCGTTCAACGGCGAGGGCATCGCCTACGCCATGGAGTCCGGCCAGATCGCCGCGGGCGTCATCGTGCAGGCGACGGCCCGGGTCACCGACGCCGGCCGCGAGCGCGCCCTGCAGCGCTACCCGCAGATCCTCAAGGAGGTCTACGGCGGCTACTACTCGATGGGCCGGGTCTTCGTGAAGCTGCTCGGCCACCCGAAGATCATGCAGACCGCGGCCGAACGCGGCCTCACCCACCCCGTCCTGATGAAGTTCCTGCTGAAGCTGCTCGCCAACCTGACGGACCCGCAGGGCGGCGACGCCATGGACCGCATCATCAACGGCCTCACCAAGGTCGCGCCCCGCGCCTGACGGCCCGGCCGCGCAGCGCCGCTGGACAGGGAACTTCTGCTGGTCGGACAATCCCTTCCATGGCGTCAGCAGAGTTCGGGGCAGAGGTGGCCCGGCCGTCCGAGGCCGACCGCGAGCGGGCGCTCGGAGCGCTGCGCGACGGGGTCGGCAACGGTCGGCTGTCCCACGACACCTTCATGCGGCGGATGGAGCTGGTGCTGGTCGCCCGCACCCGCGCCGAGATCGACCAGGCACTGGCCGGCCTGCCCACCGGCGGGCCGGTCTCCCGCATCGTGCTGCGCGCGGTCGGCGGCGTCTCCGCCTTCCACGTCCGGCTGCGGCGCACCTGGCGCAACCAGCAGCTGCCCGAACTCGGCCTGCCGCAGCCCGGACCGCAGCCGCTGCTGATCGGCCGCAACCACGGCAGCGGCCTGCGGCTGTCGGACTCGACCGTGTCCCGCACCCACGCCGAACTCCGCTACCAGGACGGCGGCTGGGTGCTGCACGACCTCGGATCGGCCAACGGCACCTTCGTCAACGGCCGCCGGGTGACCGGCCCGGTCCGGGTCTCCCCGGGCGACCAGGTCGGCTTCGGCCGCACCGCCTTCCGCCTCACCGGCGGGTAACCCCCCCCGCGCCCCCGGCGTGCTGCGTCAGCCCTCCTGGTGAACCGCCAGGGAGCGGGCCTCGATGCGGGCGAGGCGGTCCTCGAAGACGGTGCGGGCGTCCGGGGTGAGGGTGCGCAGGGCGACCAGGGCGCTGACCACCACGTCGCACAGTTCGGCCTGGACGTCCTCCCAGCCGTGCGTGACGCCCTTGCGCGGGTTCTGCCCGGTCGCGCCGATCACCGCCTGCCCCACCTCGCCGACCTCCTCGGTGAGCTTGAGCAGCCGCAGCAGCCTCTCCTCCCCGGCGGGCAGCGTGCTCGCCCCGTCCAGCCACCCCACCAGGCGGTCGATGCTGTCCCAGCTGCTGGTCTCCATGCGGGCGGCTCCTGTGCGGCGGTGGACGGACGGTCCTCCACCGTACGGGAGCCCGGCCGCCCCGGGCAGGGCCTCAGCGGGGGTGCCCGGCGTCGTCGGTGGTGAGGACCTGGGTGTCGAACTTGATCTGCCAGACCGCGACCGTGCCGGAGGGGTGTTCGCAGACCACGGCGCCGTCCTGCCAGGTGCCGTTGTCGGGCCACCACTGACTGCCGTACGGGTCGCCCTGGTTCAGGTGGACGTCGTGCACGCCGGGCCCGCCCGCGCCGCCGTCGAAGCGCTGCCCGAAGACGTAGATCCGGTTCGCCGCGCGGAGGTACGGCTGCAGCACGTCGAGCGCGTTGTCGCCGTCGCTGGGCACCCAGGGGAAGGTCCGCCCGGGCAGCGGTCCGGCGAGCCGGTCGAGGAGGTCGGGGCCGAAGGCGGCGGCCCCGGGGGCGGGGCGGGCGACGAGCCGTCGCAGCCGGCGGGCGAGTGCGGCGGGGGCGGCGAGCCAGGCGGCGTCCTGCAGCCGCGGGCTGCGCACGTAGTCGAGGGCGCCGGAGGCCGGGGTGGAGGCGAGCGGGTGGAAACCGTCGGGCAGGGCGCGGACGGCCGCGACGTCGGCGGTGGTGAGGCCGTCCACGACCCGGTAGGCGACCCCGTTGTCGTCCGGCGAGTCCACGTCGAGGGCCGCGTGGTACGGGCCTTCGGGCGTCGTCAGGGTGAGGTGGCCGTGGTACCAGTGGCCGAAGTCGTGCGAGGGGTCGCGGGTGAAGCCGTGGAAGGTGCCGGCGGCCACGCCGTACCGGGGGAGGGGCATGGACCAAGGGTGGCGGGCGGCGGGGCGGGCGGCCAGCCGCTGAACGGGTGCGCGGCGGGCATTCGTGAGCTTGTGAAAGAAAGGTCAATCGACCGCACCGCCCCCGCACCCGGGCGGGTGAGGTGCCTATATCACGCCCGACGGAGTGCTCAGAAATTTGCTCCGGCGGCAGCATGATTGATATAGGCGCAAGCCTCTGACCAGTCGCTTCAGAAGTGAATGCGACTGTTTGTGACCATTTGCCTTCATTGCGTGGATGGGTCGTGGCTTCGGTCGGTTGGTGGTCGTTTGCGAGGTGGCGCAGATCACAAAGATCGTTCAGAACCGCGTGTCGCAGATCACAAGCCGACGGGCATAGGATGCGCTCGATCCGGGCTTTGTGAACTGCCTCACATGGGATTGATCTCATGGTTCGGATCACCGGATCACCCCAGCGTGACCCGGCAGTTCCTATCTGCAGTCAAGGACGACTGGACGGAGGGAGCGGGGGCTATGAATGCCTACGCGCCGATCCTCGTACTCGGTGCCATCGCGGCGGCGTTCGCGGTCGGCTCCGTCGTGATGGCCTCGCTGACCGGCCCGAAGCGCTACAACCGGGCCAAGTTGGAGGCGTACGAGTGCGGTATCGAGCCGACCCCGCAGCCGGTGGGCGGCGGGCGGTTCCCGATCAAGTACTACCTGACGGCGATGCTCTTCATCGTCTTCGACATCGAGATCGTCTTCCTCTACCCGTGGGCGGTCAGCTTCGACGCCCTCGGGATCTTCGGGCTGGTCGAGATGCTCCTGTTCATCGCCACCGTCTTCGTCGCGTACGCCTACGTCTGGCGCCGCGGCGGTCTGGAGTGGGACTGACCGCTGACTTTGTGAACGGGCGGACAAGCCACCGGACTCGAAGGCATTGAGAGGGATCTGATGGGTATCGAGGAGAAGCTGCCGAGCGGCTTCCTGCTCACCAGCGTGGAGACCGCCGCAGGGTGGGTGCGGAAGGCGTCGCTCTTCCCCGCCACCTTCGGCCTGGCCTGCTGCGCGATCGAGATGATGACGACCGGCGCCGGCCGCTACGACCTGGCCCGGTTCGGCATGGAGGTGTTCCGCGGCTCCCCGCGGCAGGCCGACCTGATGATCGTGGCCGGCCGGGTCAGCCAGAAGATGGCCCCGGTGCTGCGCCAGGTCTACGACCAGATGGCCAACCCGAAGTGGGTCATCTCGATGGGCGTGTGCGCCTCCTCCGGCGGCATGTTCAACAACTACGCGATCGTCCAGGGCGTGGACCACATCGTCCCGGTCGACATCTACCTGCCGGGCTGCCCGCCCCGCCCGGAGATGCTGATGGACGCGATCCTCAAGCTGCACGAGAAGATCCAGCACGAGAAGCTCGGCGTGAACCGCCGCCGCGCCGAGGAGCAGGCCGAGCAGGCCGCGCTGCAGGCCACCCCGGTCAGCGAGATGCGGGGGCTGCTGCGATGACCGAGCAGAACGGCGTGCCCGCCACCCGCAAGGAGATCCCCGTCGAGGTGATCGGCAAGCGCCAGGGCATGTTCGGCGCCCAGGACACCGGCGACACCTCCGGCTTCGGCGGCCTCACCCGCCCCGTCGTGCTGCCGCCCGCGAGCACCCGCCCCTACGGCGGCTGGTTCGACGAGGTCGCCGACGAGTTCGAGGGCGCCCTGGAGGAGCAGGGCCTCGACGTGGCCGAGGTGCTCGAGAAGACCGTCGTCGACCGCGGCGAACTCACCTTCCACGTCGCCCGCGAGCACCTGCTGAAGACCGCCCGCACCCTGCGCGACGACCCGGCGCTCCGCTTCGAGCTCTGCCTCGGCGTGAGCGGCGTCCACTACCCGGCCGACAAGGGCCGCGAGCTGCACGCCGTCTACCACCTGCGGTCGATCACCCACACCCGGCTGATCCGGCTGGAGGTCACCGCACCGGACACCGACCCGCACATCCCGTCCGTCGTCAGCGTCTACCCGACCAACGACTGGCACGAGCGCGAGACCTACGACTTCTTCGGCCTGGTCTTCGACGGCCACCCCGCCCTCACCCGGATCATGATGCCGGACGACTGGCTGGGCCACCCGCAGCGCAAGGACTACCCGCTCGGCGGCATCCCCGTCGAGTACAAGGGCGCCCAGATCCCGGCGCCCGACCAGCGGAGGTCGTACAGCTGATGACCACTCACCACTACGAAGAGGCCGGCGCCCGCGAGACCACCGAAGGGCGCGTCTTCACCGTCACCGGCGGCGACTGGGGCGAGGTCGTCGAGGCCGTCGCCCGCGCCGACGACGAGCGGATCATCGTCAACATGGGCCCCCAGCACCCGTCCACCCACGGCGTGCTGCGGCTGATCCTGGAGATCGACGGCGAGACGGTGACGGAGGCCCGCTGCGGCATCGGCTACCTCCACACCGGCATCGAGAAGAACATGGAGTTCAGGACCTGGGTCCAGGGCACCACCTTCGTGACCCGCATGGACTACCTGACGCCGCTGTTCAACGAGACCGCCTACTGCCTGGCCGTCGAGAAGCTGCTCGGCATCACCGACGACGTCCCCGACCGCGCCAACGTAATCCGTGTCCTCATGATGGAGCTCAACCGCATCTCCTCGCACCTCGTGGCGCTCGCCACCGGCGGCATGGAGATCGGCTCCACCACGCTGATGATCTACGGCTTCCGCGACCGCGAACTCATCCTGGACGTCTTCGAGCTGGTCACCGGCCTGCGGATGAACCACGCCTACATCCGCCCCGGCGGCCTCGCCCAGGACCTCCCGCCCGGCGCCGTCGACAAGATCCGCGAGGCGGTCGCGCTGTTCCGCTCCCGGATGCACGAGTACGACAAACTCGCCACCACCAACCCGGTGTTCAAGGCCCGCCTGGTCGACGTCGGCCACCTCGACCTGGCCGGCTGCCTCGCCCTCGGCGCCACCGGCCCGATCCTGCGCGCCACCGGCCTGCCGCACGACCTGCGCAAGACCGACCCCTACTGCGGCTACGAGGACTACGACTTCGAGGTCGCCACCGCCGACACCGCGGACTCCTACGGCCGGTTCCTGATCCGGCTGGAGGAGATGAAGCAGTCCCTGCGGATCGTCGAGCAGTGCCTCGACCGGCTGAAGCCCGGCCCGGTCATGGTCGGCGACAAGAAGATCGCCTGGCCCGCCCAGCTCGCCGTCGGCCCCGACGGCATGGGCAACTCCCTCGACCACATCCGGAAGATCATGGGCACCTCGATGGAGGCCCTGATCCACCACTTCAAGCTGGTCACCGAGGGCTTCCGGGTGCCCGTCGGCCAGGCCTACGCGGCCGTCGAGTCGGCCAAGGGCGAACTCGGGGTGCACGTGGTCAGCGACGGAGGCACCCGGCCCTACCGGGTCCACTTCCGCGACCCCTCGTTCACCAACCTGCAGACGATGGCGGCGATGTGCGAGGGCGGCCAGGTCGCCGACGTCATCGTCGCGGTGGCCGGGATCGACCCGGTGATGGGAGGCGTGGACCGGTGACCAACGTCGAACTCGGACTGCCGGCACTGCCGGCCAAGCCGTACCCGCAGGACGTCCACGAGCGGCTCGCCGCCGACGCCCGCGAACTGATCGGCCGCTACCCGGTCGCCCGCTCCGCGCTGCTGCCGCTGCTCCACCTCGTCCAGGCCGAGGAGGGCTGCGTCACCCCGACGGGCATCCGCTTCTGCGCCGAACAGCTCGACCTCACCACCGCGGAGGTCACCGCGGTCGCCACCTTCTACACCATGTACCGCCGCCGGCCGGCCGGCGAGCACCACGTCGGCGTCTGCACCAACACCCTGTGCGCCGTCCTCGGCGGCGACCAGATCTTCGACGAGCTCAAGCAGCACCTCGGCATCGAGAACAACCAGACCACCGACGACGGCAAGATCTCCATCGAGCACATCGAGTGCAACGCCGCCTGCGACTACGCCCCCGTGGTGATGGTCAACTGGGAGTTCTTCGACAACCAGACCCCCGAGAGCACCAAGCAGCTCGTCGACGACCTGCGCGCCGGCCGGGAGGTCCACCCCACCCGCGGCGCCAAGCTCTGCTCCTTCAAGGAGACCGCCCGCATCCTCGCCGGCTTCCCCGACGAGCGCCCCGGCGCCGTCGACGAGTCCGGCGCCGGCGGCACCCCCTCCCTCGCGGGCCTCAAGCTCGCCAAGGGCGAGGCCCTGCCCGGCACCCCGGGCACCAAGGTGGTCGCCCCCCGCCACGAAGGGACCGAAGCGTGATGACCTCCGCCGAACCGGCCGAGAAGCTCCTGACGCCGGTCCTCTCCGCCAGCTGGGACGACGACCGCCCGTGGACGCTGGAGACCTACCTCCGCCACGACGGCTACACCGGCCTGCGCAACGCCCTCGCCATGCCGCCCGACGACGTCATCGCCCTCGTCAAGGACGCCGGACTGCGCGGCCGCGGCGGCGCCGGCTTCCCCACCGGCATGAAGTGGCAGTTCATCCCGCAGAACGACGGCAAGCCGCACTACCTCGTCGTCAACGCGGACGAGTCCGAGCCGGGCACCTGCAAGGACATCCCGCTGCTCTTCGCCAACCCGCACTCGCTGATCGAGGGCATGGTGATCGCCTCCTACGCGATCCGCTGCAGCCACGCCTTCGTCTACCTGCGCGGCGAGGTCGTCCCGGTGCTGCGCCGGCTGCAGGCCGCCGTCGCCGAGGCCTACGAGGCCGGCTACCTCGGCAAGGACGTCCTCGGCTCCGGCATCGACCTCGACATCACCGTGCACGCCGGCGCCGGCGCCTACATCTGCGGCGAGGAGACCGCCCTCCTCGACTCCCTGGAGGGCCGCCGCGGCCAGCCCCGGCTCCGTCCGCCGTTCCCCGCGATCGCCGGCCTCTACGCCTGCCCGACCGTGGTGAACAACGTCGAGTCGATCGCCTCCGTGCCGCCGATCCTCAGCCGCGGCAAGGAGTGGTTCAAGGGCCTCGGCACCGAGAAGTCCCCCGGCTTCACCCTCTACTCGCTGTCCGGGCACGTCACCAACCCCGGCCAGTACGAGGCACCGCTCGGCATCACGCTGCGCCAGCTGCTGGAGATCAGCGGCGGCATCCGGGCCGGCCACCGCCTCAAGTTCTGGACCCCGGGCGGCTCCTCCACCCCGATGTTCACCGACCAGCACCTCGACGTCCCGCTCGACTACGAGGGCGTCGGCGCCGCCGGCTCCATGCTCGGCACCAAGGCCCTCCAGGTCTTCGACGAGACCACCTGCGTGGTGCGCGCCGTCACCCGCTGGACGGAGTTCTACGCCCACGAGTCCTGCGGCAAGTGCACCCCCTGCCGCGAGGGCACCTACTGGCTCGTCCAGCTGCTCAAGCGGATCGAGGCCGGCCAGGGCGAGAGCGGCGACCTGGAGAAGCTCCTCGACATCGCCGACAACATCAACGGCAAGTCCTTCTGCGCCCTCGGCGACGGCGCCGCCAGCCCGATCGTCTCCTCGCTCCAGTACTTCCGCGAGGAGTACGAGCAGCACCTCACCGAGCGGCGCTGCCCGCTCGACCCCGCCGCCTCCACCGTCTGGGCAGGCCGGCACCACGCCCACGAGTCCGCCACCGAGAGGGAGGTGCACGCGTGACCACTGCAACGACCGGCGACTCCGCCGCGGGTTCGTCCACGGCCACCGACCTCGTCACGCTCACCATCGACGGCGTCGAGGTCCAGGTGCCCAAGGGCACCCTGGTCATCCGCGCCGCCGAGCAGATCGGCACCCAGATCCCGCGCTTCTGCGACCACCCGCTGCTCGACCCGGCCGGCGCCTGCCGCCAGTGCATCGTCGAGATCGAGGGCCAGCGCAAGCCGGTCGCCTCCTGCACCATCCCCGTCGCCGAGGGCATGGTCGTCCGCACCCAGCTCAGCTCGCCGGTCGCCGAGAAGGCGCAGCGCGGCGTGATGGAGCTGCTGCTCATCAACCACCCGCTGGACTGCCCGGTCTGCGACAAGGGCGGCGAGTGCCCGCTGCAGAACCAGGCGATGTCCACCGGCGACACCGACACCCGCTTCGACGGCGTCAAGCGGACGTACCCCAAGCCCGTCCCGATCTCCACCCAGGTCCTGCTCGACCGCGAACGCTGCGTGCTCTGCGCCCGCTGCACCCGCTTCTCCCAGCAGATCGCCGGAGACCCCTTCATCGACCTCGTCGAACGCGGCGCCCTCCAGCAGGTCGGCACCGGCGAGGGCGACGACTTCCGCTCCTACTTCTCCGGCAACACCATCCAGATCTGCCCGGTCGGCGCCCTCACCTCCGCCGCCTACCGCTTCCGCTCCCGCCCCTTCGACCTGGTCTCCTCACCGAGCGTCTGCGAGCACTGCTCGTCCGGCTGCTCACTGCGCACCGACCACCGCCGCGGCAAGGTCATGCGCCGACTCGCCGGCGAGGAACCGCAGGTCAACGAGGAGTGGAGCTGCGACAAGGGCCGCTTCGCCTTCCGCTACGCGCAGCAGCGCGACCGGATCGCCACCCCGCTGGTCCGCGGCGAGGACGGCGAACTCGCCCCCGCCTCCTGGCCCGAGGCGCTCGCCCGGGCCGCCGAAGGACTGCGCGGCGCCCGCACCGGCGTGCTCGCCGGCGGCCGCGCCACCGTCGAGGACGCCTACGCCTACGCCAAGTTCGCCCGCCTGGTGCTCGGCACCAACGACGTGGACTTCCGGGCCCGCCCGCACAGCAGCGAGGAGGCGGACTTCCTGGCCGCCGCCGTCGCCGGCCGCGGCACCGACCTGGACGGCACCGGCCCCACCTACCAGCAGCTGGAGGACGCCCCGGCCGTCCTGCTCGCGGGCCTGGAGCCCGAGGAGGAGTCGCCGATCGTCTTCCTGCGGCTGCGCAAGGCCGTCCGCGACAAGGGCCAGCGCGTCTACGCGATCGCCTCGCACGCCACCCGCGGCCTCGGCAAGCTGCGCGGCGCACTGCTGCCCGCCGCCCCCGGCACCGAGGCCGAGTGGCTGGCCGCCCTCGCCGGCGACGAGGTGCTCGCCGACGACGCCGGCCGGGCCGCCGACGCGCTGCGCTCGCCCGGCTCGGTGATCCTGGTCGGCGAGCGGCTCGCCACCACCGCCGGCGGCCTCACCGCCGCCCTGCGGCTCGCCCACGCCACCGGCGCCTCGCTCGCCTGGGTGCCGCGCCGGGCCGGTGAGCGCGGCGCCGTCGAGGCCGGCGCGCTGCCCGGCCTGCTGCCCGGCGGCCTCCCGGTCACCGTGCTCGCCGCCCGCGCCGAGGCCGCCGCCGCCTGGGGCGTGCCCGACCTGCCGTCCCGGCTCGGCCGCGACACCGACCAGATCCTCGCCGCCACCGCGGCCGGCGACCTGGACGCGCTGCTGGTCGGCGGCGTCGGCGTCGAGGACCTCGCCGACCCGGCACTCGCCGAGGAGGCGCTCGCCCGGGCCGCGTTCGTGGTCTCGCTGGAGCTGCGGCCCTCCGCCGTCACCGCGCACGCCGACGTGGTGCTGCCGGTCGCCGCGGTCGCCGAGAAGGCCGGCACCTTCCTCGACTGGGAGGGCAGGGTCCGGCTGTTCGAGCCCGCGCTCAAGGCCGACCAGCTGATGCAGCGCCACCTGCACCCGGACGTGCGGGTGCTGCACATGCTGGCCGACGCGCTCGGCCGGCCGCTCGGCCTGCCGGACGTCACCGCGGCCCGCCGCGAGCTCGACGGCTTCACCCCGTGGACGGGCGACCGCCCGGCCGCCCCCTCCGCGCACCCGGCGCCGCTGCCCCGCCCGGCCACCGGCCAGGCCGTGCTGGCGGGCCACCGGTTGCTGCTCGACAACGGCACCCTCCAGGAGGGCGACGAGCACCTCGCCGGCACCCGGCACCCGGCCGTCGCCCGGCTCTCCGCGGCCACCGCCGCCGAGATCGGCGCCGCCGCCGCGCTGCGGGTCACCGGCCCGGCCGGCTCGGTCGTCCTGCCGCTGGAGGTCACCGAGGACATGCCCGACCGCACCGTCTGGCTGCCCCTCAACTCCACCCCCGGCGGCGCGCACCGCGCCCTGGGCACCACCGTCGGCCACCTGGTCACCATCGCACCGGCACAGGAGGCGTGATGCGAACCCTCGCTGCCCCCCAGATGCTCGCCGCCTACGACACGCTCGTCTTCTTCGGCCGCGACCCCTGGTGGCTGGTGCTGCTCAAGGCGGTCTTCGTCTTCGCCTTCCTGGTCGGCACCGTGCTGATCGCGATCGTGTGGGAGCGCAAGGTCGTCGCCTGGATGCAGCTGCGGATCGGCCCCAACCGACACGGCCCCTGGGGCATGCTGCAGTCGCTCGCCGACGGCGTGAAGCTGGCCCTCAAGGAGGACCTGGTCGTCACCGGGGCCGACAAGGTGGTCTACATCCTGGCCCCGATCGTCAGCGCGATCCCGGCGTTCATGGCCTTCGCGGTGATCCCCTTCGGGCCGGCCGACGACCAGGTGTCGATCTTCGGCACCCGCACCCCGCTGCAGCTCACCGACCTGCCGATCGCCCTGCTCTACATCCTGGCGACCGCCTCCGTGGGCATCTACGGCATCGTGCTGGCCGGCTGGTCCTCCGGCTCGACCTACCCGCTGCTCGGCGGCATCCGCTCCTCCGCCCAGATGATCAGCTACGAGATCGCGATGGGCTTGTCCTTCGCCGCGGTCTTCATCTACTCGGGCTCGATGTCGACCTCGGAGATCGTCGCCTCCCAGCAGCCGACCTGGTTCGCGGTGCTGCTGCCGGTGTCGTTCATCGTCTACATCATCGCGATGGTCGGCGAGACCAACCGGGCGCCGTTCGACCTCCCGGAGGCCGAGGGCGAGCTGGTCGGCGGCTTCAACACCGAGTACTCCTCGCTGAAGTTCGCGATGTTCATGCTCGCCGAGTACGTCAACATGGTGACGGTCTCGGCCGTCGCCTCGACGCTCTTCCTCGGCGGCTGGCGCGCCCCGTGGCCGATCTCGACCTTCTGGGAGGGCGCCAACCACGGCTGGTGGCCGATGCTCTGGATCATCGTGAAGATCCAGCTGCTGCTCTTCTTCTTCATCTGGCTCCGCGGCACGCTGCCCCGGCTCCGCTACGACCAGTTCATGAAGCTGGGCTGGAAGGTCCTCATCCCGGTCTCGCTGGTCTGGCTGGTGATGGTGGCCAGCGTCCGGGCGCTGCGCAACGAGGGCTACGACTTCGCCAACGTGGTGCTGTACGTCGGCGCCCCGATCGCCGCCGTCCTGCTGCTGGCCCTGGTCTGGGACCTGATGCGGAAGAAGCCCGCCGCGGCCGAGCCCGCCCCGCCCGCCGCGTTCGACCCGATGGCCGGCGGCTACCCGGTGCCTCCGCTGCCCGGCCAGGAACTGCCGCCCGTCCCGCGCCGGCGCAGCCGCGCCCCGCAACTCCAGGACGCCCTCAACGGGGCCGACCACACCGAAGGGAGCTGAGCCGACGTGTCATCGGACGACACCTCAGGGCACGACGCGACAGCCAGGCCGTCGATCCTCGGCCCGGCCGCCGGCTTCGGCGTGACCTTCAAGGCCATGTTCAAGAAGCGGCTCACCGAGCAGTACCCGGAGCAGAAGAAGCCCACCGCCCCGCGCTTCCACGGCCGCCACCAGCTGAACCGGCACCCCGACGGCCTGGAGAAGTGCGTCGGCTGCGAGCTGTGCGCCTGGGCCTGCCCGGCCGACGCCATCTACGTCGAGGGCGCCGACAACCGGGACGACGAGCGCTACTCGCCCGGCGAGCGGTACGGCGCGGTCTACCAGATCAACTACGCCCGCTGCATCCTCTGCGGGCTGTGCATCGAGGCCTGCCCGACCCGCGCGCTCACCATGACCAACGAGTACGAGCTCGCCGACTCCACCCGGGCCGACCTGATCTTCACCAAGGAGCAGCTGCTCGTCGGCCTCACCGAGGGCATGGTCGACAGCCCGCACGCCATCTACCCCGGGGCCGACGAACAGGCCTACTACCGGGGCGAGATCACCCAGGCCGCGCCCGGCACCGTGCAGCAGGAGCGGCACCAGGACGAGAAGGAGGTGCAGCCATGACCTCCACCGGAGAGGCCGTCCAGTTCTGGGTCCTCGCGGTGATCGCCGTCGGCGGTGCGCTCGGCATGCTGCTGATGAAGAAGGCGGTGCACAGCGCGCTCTGCCTGGCGGCGACGATGCTGGCGCTCGCGGTCTGCTACATGGCCCAGGGCGCGGTGTTCCTGGGCGTGGTGCAGATCGTCGTCTACACCGGCGCGATCATGATGCTCTTCCTGTTCGTGGTCATGCTGGTCGGCGTCACCAGCGCGGACTCGCTGAAGGAGCAGCTCAAGGGCCAGCGGTTCGCCGCGGTGCTCTGCGGGCTCGGCTTCGGCGTGCTGCTGATCGCCGGCCTCGCCAACGCGAAGCTGCACAGCTTCACCGGCCTCGCCGAGGCCAACGCCGAGGGCAACGTACAGGGCCTGGCCCGGCTGATCTTCACCAAGTACGTGTGGGCCTTCGAGGTCACCGGCGCCCTGCTGATCACCGCGGCGATCGGCGCGATGGTGCTGACCCACCGCGAGTACGTGCAGAAGCCGAAGACCCAGCGCGAGCTGGCCGCCCAACGGGTCAGGGACAACCTGCAGGTGCCGCCGATGCCCGCGCCCGGCGTCTACGCCCGGCACAACGCCGTGGACGTCCCCGGCCTGCTGCCGGACGGCACCGTCGCCGAGGACTCGGTGATGGGCACCCTGCGCGAGCGCGGCCAGATCCGCGACGTCAGCCAGGAGATGCTGCAGCGGATGGCGGAGCTGGAGGAGTCCACCGCCGACTGGCTGGGCCGCCCGTCCTCCGCCCGCCCGGCGACGCCCGAGCAGCGCGCCGCGCTGGAGACGGTGCCGACGAAGGAGAAGAAGGAGGACGAGGCGTGAACCCGGTCAACTACCTCTACCTCTCAGCCCTGTTGTTCACCATCGGCGCGTCCGGTGTGCTGATCCGGCGGAACGCGATCGTGCTGTTCATGTGCGTCGAGCTGATGCTCAACGCCTCGAACCTGGCGCTGGTCACCTTCTCCCGGATGCACGGCAACCTGGACGGCCAGATCATCGCCTTCTTCACCATGGTGGTCGCGGCGGCGGAGGTCGTGGTCGGCCTCGCCATCATCGTGAGCATCTTCCGGACCAGGCACACCGCCTCGGTCGACGACAGCAACCTGATGAAGCTGTAGGCGGAGGGCCCACGGTGAACTCACTCATTCCGCTGCTGGTCGCGGTCCCGCTGGCCGGCGCCGCCCTGCTGCTGCTCGGCGGGCGCGCGCTCGACCGGTTCGGCCACTGGCTCGGCACCCTCGCGGCGGCCGCGTCCTTCGTGATCGGCCTGGTCCTCTTCGCCGAGATGCTCGGCCGGCCCACCGACCAGCGCCCCGTCCGCGAATTCCTCTACAGCTGGATCCCGGTGAACGGCTTCCAGGCCGACGTCGCCTTCCAGCTCGACCAGTTGTCCATGACCTTCGTCCTGCTGATCACCGGCGTCGGCACGCTGATCCACGTGTACTCGACGGGCTACATGGCGCACGACGAGCGCCGCCGCCGGTTCTTCGGCTACCTCAACCTGTTCCTGGCCGCCATGCTGCTGCTGGTGCTGGCCGACAACTACCTGCTGCTGTACGTCGGCTGGGAGGGCGTGGGCCTCGCCTCGTACCTGCTGATCGGCTTCTGGCAGCACAAGCCGAGCGCGGCGACGGCCGCCAAGAAGGCGTTCATCGTCAACCGGGTCGGCGACATGGGCCTGTCGATCGCGATCATGCTGATGTTCGTCGAGTTCGGCTCCTTCGCCTTCGGCCCGGTCTTCGGGGCCGCCGACGGCGCGAGCGAGGGCAAGCTCACCGCGATCGCGCTGATGCTGCTGCTCGCCGCGTGCGGCAAGTCCGCCCAGGTGCCGCTGCAGTCCTGGCTCGGCGACGCCATGGAGGGCCCGACCCCGGTCTCCGCACTGATCCACGCGGCGACCATGGTGACCGCCGGCGTCTACCTGATCGTGCGCTCGGCGGACATCTTCAACCTGGCGCCCGACGCCCAGCTCGTGGTGACGGTCGTCGGCGCGGTCACCCTGCTCTTCGGTGCGATCGTCGGTTGCGCCAAGGACGACATCAAGAAGGCGCTGGCCGGCTCGACGATGTCGCAGATCGGCTACATGGTGCTGGCCGCGGGCCTCGGCCCGATCGGCTACGTCTTCGCGATCATGCACCTGGTCACCCACGGCTTCTTCAAGGCCGGGCTCTTCCTCGGCGCCGGATCGGTCATGCACGGCATGAACGACGAGGTGAACATGCGCCACTACGGCGGCTTGCGGAAGTACATGCCGATCACCTTCGCCACCTTCGGCCTCGGCTACCTGGCGATCATCGGCTTCCCCGGTCTGTCCGGCTTCTTCTCCAAGGACAAGATCATCGAGGCGGCGTTCTCCAAGGGCGGCACGGAGGGCTGGATCCTCGGCCTGTGCGCCCTGGTCGGCGCGGCCGTCACCGCGTTCTACATGACCCGCGTGATGATGATGACCTTCTTCGGCGAGAAGCGCTGGCAGGCCGACCCGGAGACCGGCGAAGAGCCGCACCCGCACGAGTCGCCCAAGGTCATGACGCTGCCGATGGTGGTCCTCGCGGTCGGCTCGGTCTTCGCCGGTGCGCTGTTCACCTACGGCGACGCCTTCCTGAAGTGGCTGGAGCCGGTCACCGGTTTCGAGGAGGGCCACCCGCCGATCCCGGCGGCCGCCGTCACCGCGCTCACCACCGTCTGCATGCTGGCCGGCGTCGGCCTGGCCTACGCGATGTACGGCCGCAGCCGGATCCCGGTCACCCCGCCGGTGGGCTCCGCGCTCACCCGGGCCGCCCGCCGCGACCTGCTCCAGGACGACTTCAACCACGCCGTCCTGGTCCGTCCCGGCTCGGCGCTCGCCGCGACCCTGGTCTGGTTCGACAGCCGCGGCCTGGACGGCTTCGTCAACGGCCTCGCCGCCGCCATCGGCGGCGTCTCCAGCCGGCTGCGGCGGGTGCAGACGGGCTACGTCCGCACGTACGCGCTCTCCATGTTCGGCGGCACGCTCGTGCTGGTCGCCACCACCCTGCTCATGAGGTCGGTCTGATGGAAGGTCACACCATGACTGCTGAGGCTCTGCGGGGAGGCCGGCCATGAGCTACCTGCTGACCGCGACCTGTGCCGTGCCCGCCGCGGGCGCGGTGGTCACCGCCGCGCTGCCGGCGGGCAACAGCGAGGCCCGCCGGCGCACCACCAAGGCCGTGGCCCTGGCCGTCTCGGCGGCCACCCTCGCGCTGACCGCCGTCGTCGCCGCCCGGTTCGAACCGGGCGCCCCCCGCTACCAGCTGACCGAGTCCCACAGCTGGATCCGCTCCTTCGGCATCTCCTTCTCGCTCGGCGTGGACGGCATCGGCGCCGTCCTCGTCCTGCTCACCGCCGTCCTGGTGCCGCTGGTGATGCTCGCCTCCTGGCACGACGCGGACCCTGCCCCCGCCCCCGAGGGCAGCTTCGAGGCCAAGCGCCGCACCCAGGGCTTCTTCGCCCTGATCCTGGCCGTCGAGGCGATGGTGCTGGTGTCCTTCCTGGCCACCGACGTCTTCGTCTTCTACGTCTTCTTCGAAGCCATGCTGATCCCGATGTACTTCCTGATCGGCGGCTTCGGCGACCGGGCGGGCGGGCCCGACGCCGGGAGGCAGCGCTCCTACGCCGCGGTGAAGTTCCTGCTGTACAACCTGCTCGGCGGCCTGGTCATGCTGGCCGCGGTGATCGGGCTGTACGTCGTCGCCGCCGACCAGGACCTCGCCACCTTCGACCTGCCGACGCTCACCAACGCGATCGCCGACGGCAAGCTGGCGATCGACCCGACCGCGGAGAAGGCGCTCTTCCTCGGCTTCTTCTTCGCCTTCGCGGTGAAGGCGCCGCTCTGGCCGCTGCACACCTGGCTGCCGAACGCGATGGGCGAGTCCACCGCCGGAACGGCCGTCCTGATCACCGCGGTCGTCGACAAGGTCGGCACCTTCGCGATGCTGCGGTACTGCCTCGGCCTCTTCCCCGACGCCTCCAAGACCTTCGCCCCGGCGATCCTGGTGCTCTCGCTGATCGGCATCGTCTACGGCGCCCTGGTGGCCATCGGCCAGAAGGACATCAAGCGGCTGGTGGCCTACGCCTCCATCTCGCACTTCGGCTTCATCATCATGGGCATCTTCGCGCTGACCAGCCAGGGCCAGACCGGCGCCACCCTCTACATGGTCAACCACGGCATCTCCACCGCCGCGTGGATGCTCGTCGCGGGCTTCCTGATCTCCCGCCGCGGCTCGCGCCTGATCGCCGACTACGGCGGCGTGCAGAAGGTCGCCCCGGTGCTCGCCGGCACCTTCCTGATCGGCGGACTCGCCACCCTGTCGCTGCCCGGCATGGCGCCGTTCGTCAGCGAGTTCCTGGTGCTGGTCGGCACGTTCAGCCGGTACCCGGCCATCGGCATCGCCGCCACCTTCGGCATCGTGCTGGCCGCGCTGTACGCCCTGTTGCTGTACCAGCGCACCATGACCGGCCCGGTGAAGCCCCGGATGGAGGGCATGCCGGACCTCAAGGTCCGCGAACTCGCCGTCGTGGCACCGCTGGTGGCGCTCACCCTGCTGCTCGGCGTGTACCCCAAGCCGCTCACCGACATGGTGAACCCGGCCGTGGACGCCACGCTCTCCCAGGTCCACCAGACCGACCCGGCACCGGCCCACCCGGTCGCCGCCACCACCGGAGGTGAGCACGAATGAGCCCCACCCTGTGGCTCGCCGCCGCGGGCGGCAACAGCGCGAGCATCCCCGCCCCGCACATCGAGTACGGCCAGCTCTCCCCGATGCTGATCGTCTTCGCCGCCGCGGTCGTGGGCATCCTCGCCGAGGCCTTCGTGCCGCGCCGGGCCCGCTACGGCGTCCAGATCGGCGTCTCGCTGCTCGGCCTCGTCGGCGCCTTCGCCGCGGTGGTCGTGCTGGCCGCCCAGGGCCACGCGACCACGCAGGCCGGCCTGCTCGCGATGGGCTCCGTCGCGATCGACGGCCCGGCGCTCTTCCTGCAGGGCGTCATCCTGCTGACCGCGGTGATGGCCGTCCTCACCTACGCCGAGCGCCGGCTGGAGCCGCGCCTCAACGGGCACGGCGTCGACTCCTTCACCGCCCAGGGCGCCGCCGTCCCCGGCGGCGACCAGGAGCGCGAGGCCACCCGGGCCGGCTTCACCACCACCGAGGTCTTCCCGCTCACCCTCTTCGCCGTCGGCGGCATGCTGCTCTTCCCCGCCGCCAACGACCTGCTGACCATGTTCGTGGCGCTGGAGGTGCTCTCCCTCCCGCTCTACCTGCTGTGCGGCCTCGCCCGGCGGCGCCGGCTGCTCTCCCAGGAGGCGGCGCTCAAGTACTTCCTGCTCGGCGCGTTCGCCTCGGCGTTCTTCCTCTTCGGCACCGCCCTGCTGTACGGCTACGCGGGCAGCGTCCAGCTCGGCGACATCGCCGACGTGGTCTCCGGGGTCGCCCCGGTCACCCCGGCGCTCGCCGTCACCACCCAGAACGACGCGCTGCTGCTGATCGGCCTGGCCATGCTCTCCGTCGGCCTGCTGTTCAAGGTCGGCGCCGTGCCGTTCCACGCCTGGACCCCGGACGTCTACCAGGGCGCCCCGACCCCGGTCACCGGCTTCATGGCCGCGGCCACCAAGACCGCCGCCTTCGGTGCGTTCCTGCGCCTCTTCTACGTGGCCTTCCCCGGCCTGAAGTGGGACTGGCGGCCGGTCATGTGGGGCGTCGCCATCCTCACCATGGTGGCGGGCGCGATCCTGGCGGTCACCCAGCAGGACGTGAAGCGGCTGCTCGCCTACTCCTCGATCGCCCACGCCGGCTTCATCCTCACCGGCGTGATCGCCACCAACCGGCAGGGCCTGAGCGCCGTCCTCTTCTACCTGCTCGCCTACTCCTTCGTGACGCTCGGCGCCTTCGCCGTGGTCACCCTGGTGCGGGACTCCAAGGGCGAGGCCACCCACCTGTCCAGCTGGGCCGGCCTCGGCCGGCGCTCCCCGCTGGTCGCGGCGGTCTTCGCACTGTTCCTGCTGGCCTTCGCCGGCATCCCGCTGACCAGCGGCTTCACCGGCAAGTTCGCGGTCTTCCAGGCCGCGGCGGCCGGCGGCGCCACCCCACTGGTGATCGTCGGCGTGCTCAGCTCGGCCGTCGCGGCGTTCTTCTACATCCGCGTCATCGTGCTGATGTTCTTCTCCGACCCACAGCCCCACGGCCCCTCGGTGGCCGTGCCCAGCCCGCTCACCGCCACCGCCATCGGCTTCGGCGTGCTGGTCACCCTCGGCCTCGGCCTGCTGCCGCAGTACTTCCTCGACCTGGCGTCGAAGGCCTCGCTCTTCGTCCGCTAGGCCACCCGGCCGCTCCGCCCGGCAACGACGCCCGGCCCCCGCCGCTCGGCGGGGGCCGGGCGTGTCCGTGCCCGCCCGCGTCCGTCCGGGCGCCCGAACGGTCTTCCGGACGGCCCTCCCGAGCACCCCGACGCGCTGCTTGGGGACATGCCCGTGCTGTGATCCACTCGTGACCGGATACGCTGCCTAGTGCGTGCAGCAGTACGCGCAGAGGCGGCGACCAGGGGGACCAGGCCGCTGGAACGACCAGGGACAGGAGTGGTCTTCGTGACCGTCGTGGGGCCCTTCGGGCTGAGCGTGCAGGACCGCGATCTGACCCGTGACGTCCAGACCGGGATGGACGCGGTCGAGACCGCGCTCGCCGAGGCGGTGAAGAGCGAGGTTCCGTTCATCACCGTCACCGCCAGCCACCTCATCGAGGCCGGCGGCAAGCGCTTCCGCCCGCTGCTGGTCATGCTCGCCGCCCAGTTCGGCGACCCGTACGCGCCCGGCGTGGTGCCGGCCGCGGTCGTCGTCGAGCTCACCCACCTCGCCACGCTCTACCACGACGACGTCATGGACGAGGCCCCCGTCCGCCGCGGCGCCCCCAGCGCCAACTCCCGCTGGGACAACTCGGTCGCCATCCTCACCGGCGACTTCCTCTTCTCCCGCGCCTCCCAGGTCCTCGCCGACCTCGGCCCGGAGGCCGTCCGGATCCAGGCCGACGCCTTCGAGCGCCTCGTCACCGGCCAGATCCTGGAGACCGCCGGCCCCCGCCCGGCCGACGACCCGCTGCAGCACTACCTGGACGTCATCGCCGGCAAGACCGGCTCGCTGGTCGCCGTCTCCTGCCGCTTCGGCGCCCTGATGTCCGGCGCCGAGCCGTGGATGGTCGACATCCTCACCCAGTACGGCGAGCGCATGGGCACCGCCTTCCAGCTCGCCGACGACGTGCTCGACATCGCCAGCGACAGCCACGAGTCCGGCAAGACCCCGGGCACCGACCTGCGCGAGGGCGTCCCCACCCTGCCGGTGCTGCTGCTGAAGCAGACCCCGGTGGGCGAGGACGACCCCGCCGACCTGCGGCTGCGTGAGCTCCTGGACCGCGACCTCGCCGAGGACGACGAGCTGCACGGCGAGGCACTGCGCCTGCTGCGCCGCCACCCCGCCCTGGAGCGCGCCCGCCGGGAGACCCTGCGGTACGCCGAGGAGGCCCGCGCGCTGCTCGACCCGCTGCCGGAGTGCCCGGCCAAGGCGGCCCTGCAGGGGCTCTGCGACGCGGTGGCGATCCGTACCATGTGAGTTTCGGGTGGGACCGGGCCGGTCACGGGGGCGGCCCGCCGTGTCGAAGGGGGCTCGTCACCAATGCTGCGCGTCGTGATCGCCGAGGACTCCGTCCTGCTGCGGGAGGGCCTCACCAGGCTGCTCACCGACCGGGGGCTGGAGGTGGTCGCCGGTGTCGGCGACGGTGAGGCGCTGCTGAAGACCGTCCACGACCTCGCGCAGGCCGACGCGCTGCCGGACGTGGTCGTGGCCGACGTCCGGATGCCCCCCACCCACACCGACGAGGGCGTGCGCGCCTGCGTCACCCTGCGCGGGCTCCACCCCGGGCTCGGTGTGCTGGTGCTGTCGCAGTACGTGGAGGAGCAGTACGCCGGCGAGCTGCTGGCCGGCTCCACCCGCGGCGTGGGCTACCTGCTGAAGGACCGGGTCGCCGACGTCCGAGAGTTCGTGGACGCGGTCGTCCGGGTGGCCGGCGGCGGCACCGCGCTCGACCCGGAGGTCGTCCAGCAGCTGCTCATCCGCAGCCGACGCGGGGACGTCCTGGAGGGCCTCACGCCGCGCGAGCGGGAGGTGCTCGGGCTGATGGCCGAGGGCCGCACCAACGCGGCGATCGCCCGGAAGCTGGTGGTCTCGGACGGCGCGGTGGAGAAGCACGTCAGCAACATCTTCCTCAAGCTCGGCCTCGGCCAGAGCCCCGAGGACCACCGCCGGGTGCTCGCGGTGCTCACCTACCTGAACTCCTGACCGCACCCGTCCGCTCCCGGTTGCCCGTCGATCGAAGATGGCGCATCGAGCGACTTCACGTGCCCGAGTTCCGGTCCGGTGATCCCCGTCCGCCTTAGGATGCGAGTGGTGCACCAGGCGGACGGGGCACACGGCTCACGCCCGCGGCTGGCGCCCACGAGGAGGTCCGCGGCAGTGACCAGTCAGGTCGATCAGTCAGAGGCAGTGGACGGCTCGGACGGGGGCGAGGGCCGGGCCGGCTCGGCGCCTCCTTCGGCCAGGCAGGGGCGTCCCGTCAAGCCCACCCAGCGGCTCGACCGGGTGATCATCCGGTTCGCCGGGGACTCCGGCGACGGCATGCAGCTCACCGGGGACCGCTTCACCTCGGAGACGGCGTCCTTCGGCAACGACCTCTCCACCCTGCCGAACTTCCCGGCCGAGATCCGGGCACCCGCCGGCACCCTGCCGGGCGTCTCCAGCTTCCAACTGCACTTCGCCGACCACGACATCCTGACCCCCGGCGACGCCCCCAACGTGCTGGTGGCGATGAACCCGGCCGCGCTGAAGGCCAACCTGCCCGACCTGCCGCACGGCGCCGAGATCATCGTCAACACCGACGAGTTCACCAAGCGCGCCCTGGCGAAGGTCGGCTACGCCGCCGACCCGCTCGCCGACGGCTCGCTGGACGCCTTCCGGCTGCACAAGGTGCCGCTGACCACCCTGACGCTGGAGGCGCTCAAGGAGAGCGGCCTGGCCCGCAAGGACGCCGAACGCGCCAAGAACATGTTCGCGCTCGGCCTGCTCTCCTGGATGTACCACCGCCCGACCAACGGCACCGAGACCTTCCTGCGGCAGAAGTTCGCCAAGAAGCCGGACATCGCCGAGGCCAACATCCTGGCCTTCCGCGCCGGCTGGAACTTCGGCGAGACCACCGAGGACTTCGCGGTCTCCTACGAGATCGCCCCGGCCGCACTGCCCTCGGGCACCTACCGCAACATCTCCGGCAACCTGGCGCTCTCCTACGGCCTGATCGCGGCCTCGACACGCTCGGGCCTGCCGCTGTTCCTCGGGTCCTACCCGATCACGCCGGCCTCGGACATCCTGCACGAGCTGTCCAAGCACAAGAACTTCGGCGTGCGGACCTTCCAGGCCGAGGACGAGATCGCCGGCATCGGCGCCGCCCTCGGCGCGGCCTTCGGCGGCGCGCTCGGCGTCACCACCACCTCCGGCCCCGGCGTCGCCCTCAAGTCGGAGACCATCGGCCTGGCCGTCTCCCTCGAACTGCCGCTGCTGGTCGTGGACATCCAGCGCGGCGGCCCGTCCACCGGCCTGCCCACCAAGACCGAGCAGGCCGACCTGCTGCAGGCGATGTTCGGCCGCAACGGCGAGGCACCCGTGCCCGTCGTCGCGCCCGCCACCCCCGCCGAGTGCTTCGCCGCCGTCCTGGAGGCGGCCCGGATCGCGCTGACCTACCGCACCCCGGTCTTCCTGCTCTCCGACGGCTACCTCGCCAACGGCTCCGAACCCTGGCGCATCCCCGCCGTCGACGAACTGCCCGACCTCGCCGTCGACTTCGCCACCGAGCCGAACCACGAACTGCCCGACGGCAGCCGCGCCTTCTGGCCCTACAAGCGCGACCCGCGCACCCTGGCCCGCCCCTGGGCGGTGCCCGGCACCCCCGGCCTGGAGCACCGGATCGGCGGCATCGAGAAGCAGGACGGCACCGGCAACATCTCCTACGACCCGGCCAACCACGACTTCATGGTCCGCACCCGGCAGGCCAAGGTCGACGGCATCGAGGTCCCGCCGCTGGACGTCGACGACCCGCACGGCGACGCCCGCGTCCTCGTCCTCGGCTGGGGCTCCACCTACGGGCCGATCACCGCCGCCGTGCGCCGGGTCCGCGCCGACGGCGGCCGCATCGCCCAGGCCCACCTGCGCCACCTCAACCCCTTCCCGGCCAACCTGGGCCAGGTGCTGCGCGGATACGACAAGGTCATCGTCCCCGAGATGAACCTCGGCCAGCTCGCCCTGCTGCTGCGCGCCAAGTACCTCGTGGACGCCCAGTCCTACAACCAGGTCCGCGGACTTCCTTTCAAGGCCGCCCAGTTGGCCGATGTGCTGCACGCGGCGATCGGCACCCTCGACGCGGAGGACCAGCGATGACCGAATTCCGATCGCTCTCCCTGGTGCCCAAGGCCGACGGCCCGCAGAGCGCCAAGGACTTCAAGACCGACCAGGAAGTCCGCTGGTGCCCCGGCTGCGGCGACTACGCGATCCTCGCCGCCGTCCAGTCCTTCATGCCCGAACTCGGCATCCGCCGCGAGAACACCGTCTTCGTCTCCGGCATCGGCTGCTCCTCACGCTTCCCGTACTACATGAACACCTACGGGATGCACTCCATCCACGGCAGAGCGCCGGCGATCGCCACCGGCCTCGCCACCTCCCGGCGCGACCTCAGCGTCTGGGTGGTCACCGGCGACGGCGACGCGCTCTCCATCGGCGGCAACCACCTGATCCACGCCCTGCGGCGCAACGTCAACCTGAAGATCCTGCTGTTCAACAACCGGATCTACGGCCTCACCAAGGGCCAGTACTCGCCCACCAGCGAGGTCGGGAAGATCACCAAGTCCACGCCGATGGGCTCCCTGGACGCGCCGTTCAACCCGCTCTCGCTGGCGATCGGCGCCGAGGCCACCTTCGTCGCCCGCACCATCGACTCCGACCGCCAGCACCTGCAGTCCGTGCTGCGCGCCGCCGCCGAGCACCAGGGCACCGCCCTGGTGGAGATCTACCAGAACTGCAACATCTTCAACGACGGCGCCTTCGAGGTCCTCAAGGAGCCCGGCACCCGCGACGAGGCGCTGATCCGCCTCGAACACGGCCGGCCGATCCGCTTCGGCACCGACCAGGGCGTCTTCCGCGGCCCCGACGGCGAACTCGCCGTCCGCACCGTCACCCCGGAGAACGAGGCCGAGGTGCTCGTCCACGACGCGCACACCCCCGGCCCCGCCACCGCCTTCGCCCTCACCCGGCTCGCCGACGCCGACACCCTGCACCACACCCCGATCGGGGTGCTGCGCTCCGTCGAGCGGCCGGTCTACGACGACCTGATGGCCGAACAGCTGGAGCGGGCCGCCGCCGACCGCGGCCCCGGCGACCTGGGCGCCCTGATCACCGGCCACGACACCTGGACGGTGGTCTGATCGCACGTCGGCGCGGGCCCCGGGGGTGACCCCCGGGGCCCGCGGTGCGCCCGTCCGGCCTCAGGCCCGGCCGCCGGCGGAGGCCATGCCGAGCCAGCTGTGCGGGTTGCCCTCCCAGCACCAGCCGAGCTTGGGAGCGCCCTTGCTGATCCACAGCGCGGGCACCCGGCGGTCGCCGCAGCGCGAGGCGCCGAGCGAGAAGCACTTGTTGGTGGCGAGCAGCTCCGGGTACTGGACGACCAGGGCGAGGCCCTCCTCGATCGTCAGCGGGGTGCGGCCGCGGTCGGCGACCACGGCCATCGCGTCCCGCGGTACGGCGCCGCAGAACTCCTCGCCGCGGTCGACGTCCAGCAGCAGGTAGGCCCGGCCGTTCGGCAGCGCCACGGTCGGGGTGAAGCGGGCGAGGTCGCCCTCGGGGTAGTGCCGGTCCACGACCCCCGGGCGCTTGCGGCCGGCGAGCGTGGTCAGCGGCACCACCTCCTCGATCGGCACCACCTCCCTGGTCACCACCAGGACGAACGGCACCCGGCCGCCCTCCGGCGGCGCGCCGGGGCCGGCGGCCGCGCGCAGCGGCTCCAGCAGGGCGGTGAAGCCCTCCTCTGGCAGCCCGGCCAGGGCCGGGTAACCCAGGGCGGTCAGCCGCCGCACCTGTCGGTCGAACTCTCCGTCGACCCCGCCGTCGAACTCTCCGTCGAACGCAGTCATGCGCCTCCCATTCTCCGTACCGCGTACACTATACATAGTACGGAGAAAGGCGGTGGGAGAATTCCGGCCATGTCGAGCGACCGCAGCAGTGCAGGTGATCCGGCGCGCACCCTCGCGCTGCTCTGGGGCGGGGGCGAGGAGCGGCCCGGCCGCCGCGGCCCCCGGCAGGCCAGGACGGTGCCCGAGATCGCCGCCGCCGCGATCGCCCTCGCCGACGCCGAGGCCGTCGCCGCCGTCACCATGCGGGCCGTCGCCCAGCGGCTCGGCCTCTCCCCGATGGCGCTCTACACCTACGTGCCGGGCAAGGCCGAACTCCTCGACCTCATGCTCGACACCGTCTATGCCGCCATGCCCCGCCGCACCCCCGCCGACGGCGGCTGGCGGGCCCGGACGGCCGCCGTCGCCGACGACAACGCCGCCCTGTTCGCCGCCCACCCCTGGGTCGCGGAGGTCGCCACCGGCCGCCCCCCGCTCGGCCCCGGCCTGATGGCCAAGTACGAGTACGAGCTGCGCGCCCTCGAAGGGCTCGGCCTCGGCGACGTCGAGACGGACGCCGCCCTCTCCTTCGTGCTCGGCTTCGTGCACAGCTGCGCCCGGGCCGCCGCCGACGAGCGGGCCGCCGAGCAGGAGAGCGCGATGAACGACGAGCAGTGGTGGGCCGGCAACGCCGACCTGCTCGCCAAGGTCTTCGACCCCGGGCGCTTCCCGACCGCAGCCCGGATCGGCACCGCGGCCGGCGAGGCCCACGGCGCCGCCTCCAGCGCGGCCCACGCCTACGCCTTCGGCCTGCAACGGGTGCTCGACGGGCTGGCCGCGCTCGACCCCGCGGGCCACCGCGGGGGAGACCCCGGCCCGGAACCGGGTGCGTAAGGCAACTGTCATGACCAAAGTGTGGATACGGGCGTGACATCTTCCGCTTCCGCCGCTACCGTCGAGCCGGTACTTGCGCGCGTGAGGGACGGAGCGGCATGAGGGACGAGCACGACACCGGCCGCGGATTCTGGTACGGCGCCGCCGCCTACGGCATGTGGGGCCTCTTCCCGCTCTTCTGGCCCCTGCTGGAGCCCGCCGGAGCCGTCGACATCCTCGCCAACCGGATGGTCTGGTCGCTCGTCGCCGTGCTCCTGATGCTGCTCGTCCAGCGCCGCTGGGCGTGGATCCGCCCGCTGCTCGCCCAGCCCCGCCGCCTCGCCATGGTCGGCCTGGCCGCCGCGGTGGTCTCCGTCAACTGGGGCGTCTACATCTGGGGCGTCAACTCCGGCCACGTCGTCGAGACCAGCCTCGGCTACTTCATCAACCCGCTCGTCACCATCGCCTTCGGCGTCCTGCTGCTGCACGAACGGCTGCGCCGCGCCCAGTGGGCCGCCGTCGGGATCGGCGTCCTCGCCGTCGTCGTCCTCGCCGTCGGCTACGGCCGGCCCCCGTGGATCGCCCTCACCCTCGCCCTCAGCTTCGCCACCTACGGCCTGCTGAAGAAGAAGGTCGCCCTCGGCGGCATGGAGGGCTTCGCGCTCGAGAGCGCCGCGATGTTCCCCTTCGCCCTCGGCTTCCTGATCTGGCTGCAGGTGCGAGGCGAGGGCAGCTTCGGCCACGCCGTCGACGGCAGCTCCGCCTGGGCGCACTCCGGGCTGCTCATGATCAGCGGCCTCATCACCGCCGTCCCGCTGCTGTGCTTCGGCGCCGCCGCCGTCCGCGTCCCGCTCACCACCCTCGGCCTGCTGCAGTACCTCGCACCGGTCTTCCAGTTCCTCATCGGGATCGCCGTCTTCCACGAGTCGATGCCGCCCGCCCGCTGGGCCGGCTTCGCCCTCGTCTGGGCCGCCCTCGCCGTCCTCACCTTCGACGCGCTGCGCCGGATCCGGGCCGACCGGGCCGCCCTCGCCGCAGCGGCCGCGGCAGCCGCCGCGCTGCCCGCGGACGACGTCCCCGAGACCCCCGGAACCACCCCCGGAACGGCCTCGGCCGTCACCCGCTGAGACCGTCCGAACGCGCTCCGCGCAGGGGTCGTTCGCACCGGGAATCCCGCTGTGAAGAAGTCCCCGCCGGATCTCCTCAACCCAGGTCTCGGACTGCTAACGTCCGGGGTGCCACCGCCGCCGGCCGACGGAAACCCCGTTCTGTGCGGGCGCCCGCACGGCCACAGGAGGGTTGTGATGGTCCACCTCACGGGTCAACTCACAGGGCAGCTCGCCCGGCCGTTCCGCCGTGTCGCCACGAGTCCAGGACGCGCCGCCCAGACGCTGCGCGACGCCGCCGACGACCTCCTCGCCCGCGGCGCAGCCCTGCGCCTGCCCGCCGTCCGACGGGAGCTCGACGCCGCCGAGAGCGGCGACCTGCTGGTCACCGGCACCCCCAGCGGGGGCACCGTCCGCATCGAGTGGCAGCGCCACGGCCGCCCCGCGATAACCCTCGACGGCCCGTACCGGCTCGACCGGGTCGACCTCAAGGGCTCCCACCGCGCCCGGCTGTACGGCCTGACCGCCGGCGTCCGCCTGGTCTGCCCCGAGTGGTCGCCGCTCTTCCTGATCGCCCCCGCCCAGCTGCCGGTGCTGGCCTGCGCGGCCGCCGCCTCCCGGATGGTCCCCGTCCGCTGACGGTCCGTCGGCCCCGATCCGGCCGGGCCGGCCGGATCAGACCGTGATGTCCCGTCCGGTGAAGCGCGCCCACGCCGCCGAGCCGAACACCGCCACGTAGACCGCCTGCAGCCCCAGGTTCTCCAGCACGCCGTCCCAGTACATGCGCTCGCGCAGCAGGTCCGAGAAGCTCAGCCACCGGTGGGTGAACAGGAACGGCTGCACCGCGTGCAACTGCGGGAAGCTGTCCAGGATCTGCACCGTGATGACCAGCACCACCGTGGTCGCCATCGCGGCGATGCCACTGCCCGTCAGCGTCGACACGAACAGGCCGACCGCCACCAGCCCGGCCAGCGACAGCGCGACCACCCCGGCCACCAGCACCGCCCGCAGCAGCGCCTCGCCGACCCCGATCGCGTCCCCGGACAGCAGCGTCACCTCGCCCAGCGGGAACAGCGCCGCCCCGGTGGCCAGCGCCGACAGGGCCACCACCCCGGTGGCCGCCAGGCAGAACACCAGCGCCGCGGTGAACTTCGCCGCCAGCAGCCGCGTCCGCCCGGCCGGCGCGACCAGCAGGTAGCGCAGCGTCCCGGTGGCCGCCTCGCCGGCGATCGCGTCCCCCGCCACCACGCCCACCGTCATCGGCAGGAAGACGGGCAAAGTGACGGCCAAGGCCGTAAAGACCAGGAAAAGCCCGTTCTGGGTCACCTGGGCGACGAACGCCGGCCCCTCGCCGCGGCTGCCGCCGGTGTGCACCCGCACCACGACGCCGATCAGCACCGGCAGCGCCGCCAGGATGCCCAGCATCGCGATCGTCCGCGCCCGGCGGAAGGTCATCACCAGCTCACTGGTGAACAGCGCCGCGTACCCCGCCGCTCCCGCCCGGGGCCGGCCCGCCGCCACCGCGGCACCCTGCGGCACCGTCTCAGCCCGCGACATCGAAACCCTCCCCGGTCAGCGCCACGAAGGCGTCCTCCAGCGTGCCCCGCTCCACCGCGAAGCCGCGCACCCGCACCCCCGCACCGACGAGGGCCGCGCACACCGCCGGCAGCGCGTCCTCGCCCTCCGGCGGGAGACCGTCCACCGACCCGTCGGCCGGCCGCAGGTCCGTCACCCCGTGCTCCTTCAGCACCCGGACGGCCTCCTCGACGTCGGCCGTCCGCACGACCAGGCGGCCCTGCGCCCGGGCGGCCAGCTCGGCCACCGTGCCCTGCACCACCAGCCGGCCGCGCGACATCACCGCGGCGTGCGTGCAGACCTGCTCGATCTCGTCCAGCAGGTGCGAGGAGAGGAACACCGTCGTGCCGTCCGCCGCCAGCTCCCGCACCAGCGCGCGGATCTCCCGCATGCCCTGCGGGTCCAGGCCGTTGGTCGGCTCGTCCAGCACCAGCAGCTCCCGCGGCCGCAGCAGCGCCGCCGCCAGCCCGAGCCGCTGCTTCATCCCCAGCGAGTAGCCGCGCGCCTTGCGGCCCGCCGCGGCCGACAGCCCGACCCGCTCCAGCGCGGAGGCCACCCGCTGCTCCCTCGTCCGCGGATCGGCGGTCGGATCGGCCGCGTCGAAGCGCACCAGGTTGGCCCGCCCGGACAGGAACCCGTACAGCGCCGGGCCCTCGATCAGCGCCCCCACCCGGGGCAGCACCGCGCCGACCGACTGCGGCATCGGCGCCCCCAGCACCGACGCCGACCCCGCCGACGGCGCGATCAGGCCCATCAGCATCCGGATCGTCGTCGTCTTGCCGGAGCCGTTCGGGCCGAGGAAGCCGAACACGCTGCCGCGCGGCACCACCAGGTCCAGCCCGTCCACCGCCGTCCGGTCGCCGAACCGCTTGGTCAGGCCGCGGGTGCGGATCACGTCCCCGGACGCGCCGGCGGGGGCCGGGCCCGCGAAGGCCCGACCCCCCGACCGCTCCGCCGGGCCCGACCGCTCCGCAGAAGGGGCGCCGGCCACGGTTACTTCACCCCGGCCGCGTGCTGCAGCACCGGCAGCGTCACCGCACCGGCGAACACCCGGCCGTCGTCCGTCACCAGGACGTTCACCACCTTGGTGCCGATCAGCGTGCCGCCGCCGACCGGCTTGCCGAACGCCTTCACCATGGACAGCGCGCCCTGCGGCCCGCCCTTGGCGCCGTGGCCGCCGCCCTGCCCGGACACCTCGTCGAGCGGCAGCCGGGTCGACACCACGGTCGTCCAGCCCTCGCCCGTCACCTGCACGTCCGGCGCGCCGCCGGCCGGCTTCCCGGACGGCTTGCCGAGCGACGTGCCGCCCGGCAGGCCGTGCCCGGCCGGCACGTCGTCGGCCCGGTGCTCCGTCACCTTCGCGCCCTTCGGCGGGGTGAAGGCGAAGACCGAGGCGGCCGGCCGGTCGAACGACACCTTGCTGTAGTGCACGTCCAGCACCGGACCGCCGGAGGCGGCCGTCGCCTGCACCGAGAGCGGCACCCCGTGCTCCGCGTCCACCGCGATCCGCACCCGGGCGATCGTCGAGCCCTGCCCCTTCGGGGTCAGCGTCAGCCGGTACGCGTCCCGGCCGGCGACCGTCATGGTGCCGTCCACCGCGACCGTCGTGCTGCCCGAGGCGAAGGCCAGGAACTGCTTCGCCGCGTCCTGCGGGGTCACCGGAGCCACCGACGGCCGCTCGGACCGCTTCCCGGCGGCGCCCTGCGGGGCCTTCAGGTGCACGGCCTCGTTGGAGGAGCTGTCCCACGCCCAGACGTCCGTGCCGTTGTGCACCAGCTCGTATCCGGCCAGGTCCTCCACCAGGCCGATCCGCTGCCGGTCCGGGCCGTCCACCGCGACCTGCAGGGTGTGCTGGCCGGCCAGCAGCTCCGCCAGCTTCGCCTGCGGCTGCGCGCCGCCGGAACCCGAGGAACCGCCGGGCGCACCGGAGCCGCCCGCGCCCTGCGCGAACCCGCCCGCCGCGCCGAGCAGCTGGGACGGGACCCCCAGGTCGGCCTTCATCTGGACGGTGCCGGAGAGCGCCTCGGTGTCCGAACCCAGCGCCTTCGCCACCAGCTGCTCCGCCGTCACCGACGGCAGGTTCGGGCCGGAGTCGCTGGCCAGCGCCGGCACCAGGCCGACACCGGCGGCCACCGCCGCCACCACCGCGACCGGGACGGCCACCCGCACCAGCGTCCTGCGGCCGGACCGGTTCGGCGCCCCCTGCTCCTGCTCCGCCATCTCGTTCAACCCCTCCGAGTCGTCGCTTGCTTGCCCTTCCATTAGAGGCGCTGCGGGCCGTCCGGGCATCGCCCCGCAGGGCTGGATCCGGGTACGCCCGTCGTCGCACCCGACCCTGAGGCGGTCTCAGGGTCGGATCGGCCCCCGGTCGTAGCCCGTCCGCGGCGGCGCGCGGCAGGACCGTGCGCGGCCGCGGGACGGCCGGAAGCGGCGCGTGCCGGCGGCGTGGAGGTCCGCCACCCCGACGCCTGCCCGTACGGTTCTTCGAATACAGTGCAGGCTCCTGGCCCGCCGCGGCCGCTGGCCCGCCCCGGACGAAAGGCGAAGACCCGTGATGCCCCTGTGGTCACGTGCGCAGCAGCAGGACTTCCGCAGCCGGGTCCGGGGCTGCCTGCTCGGCGGGGCGGTCGGCGACGCGCTCGGGGCCGGGATCGAGTTCGACTCGCTGGAGAAGATCCGCTCCGCGCACGGACCGCTCGGCGTGACCGGCTACGTGCCCGCGTACGGGCGGCGCGGCGCGGTCACCGACGACACCCAGATGAGCCTGTTCACCCTGGACGGCCTGATCCGCGCGCACATCGGCCGGGACGCCGGCACCTGGCACCCGCCGACCGACGTCCACAAGGCCTACCGGCGCTGGTACGCCACCCAGCAGGACTGGGGCCCGGACGAGCGCCGGGCCGACCTCGGCTGGCTGGGCCGCCAGGAGTGGCTCTACGCCCAGCGGGCGCCCGGCCAGGCCTGCCTCACCGGGCTCTCCGGGCCCGACGCCGAGCAGCTGGGCACCGTCGAGGCGCCCCGCAACCCGCACTCCAAGGGCTGCGGCACGGTCATGCGGGCGGCGCCGTTCGGCCTGCTGACCGCCTGGGACCCGGGCCTGGTCTTCCAGCTCGCGGTGGAGTGCTCCGTCCTGACGCACGGCCACCCGACCGGCTACCTGGCGGCCGGCGCCTTCGCGGTGATCGTCCACACGGTGGCCCGCGGCGGCACGCCGGAGGAGGGCGTGCACCTCGCACTGGCGCTGCTCTCCGAGCGGCCCTCGCACGAGGAGACCACCGCGGCCCTGCGGGCCGCCCTGGACGCCGTCCGGGCCGGCGAGCCCACCGCGGAGCGGGTCGAGGCGCTCGGCGAGGGCTGGGTCGCGGAGGAGGCACTGGCCATCGGCGTCTACTGCGCGCTGGTGGCGGAGGACGTGCGGTCCGGGCTGCTGCTGGCCGTCAACCACTCCGGCGACAGCGACTCCACCGGATCGATCTGCGGGAACCTGCTGGGCGCGCTGCACGGGGAGACGGCGCTGCCCGCCGATCTGGTGGCGGAGCTGGAGGGACGCGGCACGATCCTGGAAATGGCGGACGACTTCGCGCTGGAACTGGTGCACGGGCCCGAACTGCACGGCACCGCGGGCTGGGCGGAGCGCTACCCGGTCGGGTGAGGACCGCCGGGTAGCGCGTCGCGGCGGTGCCGTCAGACCTCGCCGAAGGCACCCGCCGCGACGGCCGTGGTGAAGGCGGCCCAGGCGGCGTTCGAGAACTCCAGTCGGGGGCCCTCCGGGTCCTTGGAGTCGCGTACCGCGATCGAGCGGGTGTCCGGGACGGCGATCTCCACACAGGCGCCGTTGCCGCCGCTGTGGCTGCTCTTGCGCCAGGTCAGATTGGTCGTGGACGTGGTGGTCATTGCTTGAACCCCTCTGCAATGGTGTGCATCAGTGACCGACTGTCCGCGACACTGAGCGCCGCGGCCCGCAGGTGGTCGTACAGATTGGTATAGCGGCGCACGTCGGCCTCCTTCTCCAGGTAGAGATCGCTCGTCACCCCTTCGAAGTAGACAACGGTCGAATCGGCAGACTCGGGGAACTCCATCAGGGAGAATGTGCCGCTCATGCCCGGATGCGCCCCGTGGCTGAACGGGATCACCTGCAGGTTGATGTACGGCCGCTCGCTGAGCGCCAGCAGCTGGCACAGCTGGTCCGCCATGACCGCCCGGCTGCCGACCTCGCGGCGCAGCACCGCCTCGTCTATGACGACCCACAGGCTGCCGAGCCGGTCCTCGCTGTCGCCGTCTATCCGCAGCTGACGCTTCATCCGGACCTCGACCCGGCGCTGCACCGCCTGGGCGTCGTAGTCCGGGAAGGTGCCGGCGACCACGGCCGCCGCGTACTCCCGGGTCTGCAGCAGCCCCGGCACGAACGAGGACTCGTACGCCCGGATCGAGGAGGCCTCCGCCTCCAGGCCGATGTAGACGCTGTACGGGATGTCGCCGAACTCGTGCCACCAGCCGCGCTGGCGGGACTCGCGGGCCATCTCCATCAGCCCGGCGCGGACCCGCTCGTCGGCCACCTCGTACACGTCGCACAGGTCCCTGACGTCACGTTGGCTGATGCTGCGCCGACCGTTCTCCAGTCGGCTGATCTTCGACTGGGAGACCATCAGGCGGCCCGCCACCTCCTCCGCGGTCATGCCCTTGAGCTCGCGCAGGCGCCGGAGTTCGGCGCCGAGCCTGCGGCGGCGCACGGTGGGATTGACGCTGGCGGACACATCGACCTCCGGCCGGACCTCTGGCACAGACGGCAGCGCTGCGCCTCGGAACAGTGTGGAAATTGGTACCAACCCCCCCTGACGTGGAGAGCATGCCATCTTGTCTCTGCTCCATGCGGGCGAATCCTCCCAGCGGACTAGAACAGATCATCGGAAAAGTGTGTAATCGGGATGGCATGCCTTGCACTTGGTCGCCGCGCGCGGTAAAAGCCCGCCTCGGCGCGGTGTCCGCACTCCTACCCCGCCACGGCGCCCCGAACGCCCGGACGGCGGGTGACACGCGGAAGGGCGGCCCGTCCGGCAGTCTTCCTGCCGGACGGGCCGCCCTTCACACACTCACCTACGGCGCGTGCCGATCAACGCGCGCCCACCCGGGTGGCGACCGGGTGCCCGCCCGCGGCCGGCCTCGCCGGCACAGGACGCCCGCCAGCCGCCGGGGCCGCACCGCGGTTCTGCTGGGTCGGCAGACCGTTCTGCACGTCCATCACCGCGTGCGCCACCATCCCGCCGAGCGGGTCGTAGCGGATCAGGTCCCGCAGCCGGGACCGCGAGGAGCGGCCCTCGTTGCCGGGATAGAGGTGCTTGCCCAGACCCACCGCGTGCGCCAGCGCGGCCAGTGCGGCCGTCCGCGGGTCCGGCGGCACGCCGGTGCGGATCGCGGTGTCCAGGCGCTGCTTGATCGCGGCGTTGGTGCAGTCGTCCGCCGCCTGGTAACGCGTCGTCGGCAGCACTCCGCACATCTGGCCCGGCACCGCGGTCACCATGCCGCAGCGCTCCAGGTGCGCCAGGTACGTCTGCCGCAGGCCCAACCGGGGCCCGCCGATCCAGTGCGACGCCCGGACCGCACTGCCGCGCCGTCGCAGCAGTTCCAGGGCGTGGTCGAGGGTCGGATCACCGGTCGGCCGTGCGAGAACCACGGCGATCCGGTCCCCGTCCGGGGCGATGCGTCCGGCCAGGGACAGCTCGACCAGCTGCGCCCCGGCGAGTCCGAGGTCGAGGGTCTGGGGCTGCGCAGTGGTACCCGTGGCCGGGTCCAGTGCGAGCAGCAACAGCTCCTCGGGAATTGTTCTGCGGCTCCTGCCCATCCAAGCCTCCCCGCGTGGATGGAAGACAGCGTGACGCCTCTCACACAGGCTTGTCGAGTACGCCTCCGAATCGTGACCTTGGCACGGCAGGCTGGAACCGGTCCCCCGCGGCCCGGCGTCTGAGCCGGGGACGGGCCCGGGCGGGCAGAAAAACGGCCGGTCGGGCGGGGTGTGCGCGACTGACGCGCCACCGGTGGCGGAGACTGTACAGACATCCCGACGGGACGAGAACCCGTAGGAAAAAATGAAGGATCGGCGCGGCCCTCGGCCCGCCGGCCGAGGCGGGCAGCCGGTCCGCCGGGCGGACGAGGAGGAGAGGGTCAGTGGGCGAGTCCCCCGACACAGGGCGGCGCGACGGGGCGGCCGAGGGTTCGGCGATGAAGGAGGAGACCGTACCGGTGCGCAGCACCGAGTCGGCGAAGGCTCCCGAGTCCGCGGACCGGACCGAGCCCGCGGCCACCACCGAGCCGGAGGCTGCGGAGCCGGACGCCGGTGACGCCACGGCCGACCGGCCGGAGGACGAGGACGCTGACGCAGCGTCCGAGGGCGACGCAGTGTCCGACGGGGAAGCAGAGGACACCGGCGCGTCCGCCGACGACGCGGACGGGGACGGTGACGGGGACGCCGACGCGGACAGCGACACCGACTCCGGTGCCGACTCCGACTCCGACGAGGAGGTCGCCGTCGCGGCGGCCGCTGCGGGCGGCTCCACCGTCCACCTCCGCCTCCCGGCCGGGGACAAGGCCACCACCACGCTCCGGCTGCCGGTGGACAACGCCACCACCGCACTGCGCCTCCCCCCGGAGGTCCGGAAGGCCGCCGCCCCTGCCGCCCCCGCCGCCGGGTCCGCCAAGGCCGCCGAGGTTGCCGAGGCCGGTGACCAGCCGCCGAGCGACGTGACCACCATGCTGAGGCTCCCCGCCGACGCGACCCGCAAGCCCGCCGAGAAGAGCGGCGCGGAGAGGAACGGTGCCGACAAGAGCGGTGCCGACAAGAGCGGCGCCGACAAGAACGGCGTGGAGAAGAACGGTGCGGAGAAGAGCGCTGCCGGGAAGGCGTCCGCGGCGACGCCCGCCCCGGACGCCACCACCGCGCTCCGGCTCCCCGCCGAGGCCCGCAAGGCCGTCGACGCCCCGTCGGCGCCGGCCGCCGGCGAGAAGACCGCCGGCGAGAAGACCGCCGCCGCGAAGCCCGCTGCCCCGGCCGCCGACAAGGACACCGGCACCGGCACTGACGGCGACGGCGACACCGACACCGAGGCCGGTACCGACGCCGGTGCGGCGGATGGCGAGAGCGGGAAGGAGCCCGCGAAGGGCCCGGAGGCCGCCGCCCCCGTCGACAACGCGACCCGCGCGCTGCGCCTCCCCGTCGACAACGCGACCCGCGCGCTCCGCCTCCCTCCCGAGGCCCGTACGCCCGCCGGCGCCTCTCCCGCCGCCTCGGCCGAGGACCCCGACAAGCCCTCGGCGAAGTCCACCGACCCGCGCCTGGCCATGCGGGACAGCCGCGAGGTGGCCGGTGCCGCCCTCAAGGACACCCGCAAGCCGACCGGCAGCCCGGCCCCGGCCCCTGCGGCCGAGCCGGAGCCCCGCCCCGCCCCGCCGCGTCCGGAGTCCCGGCCGACCCCGCCCCCGCCGCCGCCTCCGCTGCCCGTGCCGGACCCGGCCCCCGTGCCGGCGCCCGTCCCGCTGCCGGAGAACACCATCGAGGCGATGGAGGTGCTCGCCACCCTCAGCGCCCGCCCGGCCAGCCCGCTGCGCCGCGCCGCCAAGCGGACGGCGATCTGGAGCGTCTTCCTCGCCTTCGTGCTCGGCATCCTGGTGGTCGTCCAGCTGCTGCGCCCGCTCCCGGACCCGGAGACCAAGCTCGGCCTGCCCACCGGTTTCACCTTCCAGGGCGACCAGCTCGCCGTGGACTGGCCGGCCAAGGGCCAGTCCGCCGCCGCGGTGATCGGGGTCGGCACCGTCGGCAGCTCCGGCGAGCAGACGCCGGTGTCCATCGCCAGCGTCACCAAGGTGATGAACGCCTACCTGATCCTCAAGGCGCACCCGCTCAAGAAGGGCGAGAGCGGCCCGAAGATCAAGGTCGACAAGGCGGCCGCCACCGAGTCCACCGACACGGACCAGTCGCGCGCCCAGCTGACCGAGGGACAGGAGCTCAGCCAGTACCAGGCGCTGGAGCTGCTGATGCTGCCCTCGGCCAACAACGTCGCCCGGCTGCTGGCGCGGTGGGACGCCGGCTCGGAGGAGGCCTTCGTCGCCAAGATGAACGCCGAGGCCGCCAAGCTCGGCATGGGCAGCACCACCTACGCCGACCCGGCCGGTTACAACGACGACACCAAGAGCACCGCGACCGACCAGCTCAAGCTGGCCGAGAAGGCCATGCAGGACGACGTCTTCCGGCAGATCGTCGCCGAGCCGGAGATGCGGTACAACAACGTGCGCATCCCGAACACCAACGACCTGGTCTTCACCGAGCGCGGCAGCGTCATCGGCGTGAAGACGGGCTCCTCCACCGCGGCGCAGTCCGCGCTGATGTGGGCCGCGGTCAAGGAGATCGGCGGCACCAAGCGGACGATCATCGGCGTCACCCTGCGTCAGCCGGCCGTCGCCGGCGTCGACCTGGCCAAGGTCGCCCAGGCACCCAGCCTGAAGATCATCAAGTCGGTGCAGAAGGGCCTCCAGGGCGAGACCCTCGCCAAGCAGGGCCAGGCCGTCGGCCGGGTCGAGGACGGCCTCGGCGGCTCGGTGCCGATCGTCGCGGCCAAGGACCTCACCGTCGCCGGCTGGTCGGGCATCACCGCCACGCTGACCCTGGACGCCACCAAGCTCGGCCACACCGTGAAGGCCGGCACCCAGGTCGGCACCCTCTCCGCGGGCGAGGGCGAGGGCCGGATCGAGGTGCCCGTCACCCTGCAGGGCGACCTGGCCCCGCCGTCCATCCTGTCGAGGCTGACCCGCATCCTCTGACACCTGCGGATCGGACAACCGCGGACCGGAACCGAGGCCCCGCCGTCCCCGCCCTCGCGGCGGGAACGGCGGGGCCTCGCCGTGTCCGGTACCTCAACCGGGGGCCGGGCCCGCCGCGGAGCCCGGCGGGGAGCCGCCGTTCTGTTCCCCTGCCGCCCCCGGTCCGCCTCCGGCCGTTCCCGCCGTTCCCGCCGTTCCCTTCGTCCCCGCCGTGCCGGCTCCTCCGGCCCCTCCGGCCGACCCGGCCGACCCCGTGCCTGCCGGCGCTGCCGCGGCCTCCGGGCCCACCGGGGCCGCCGGTGCTCCCGCCGTCCCGGTGCCCGCCAGGGACCCCGGCGGGGCGGTCGGCTCGACGCCCAGCAGCGCCGCCACCCCCGGTTCCTGCGTCAGCACCCGGCCCAGCGCGATCGCGAACGTCACCGCGGTGAACATCACGATCAGCCAGGACAGCAGCGTGAACACCACCCCGTACGGGCCGAACCGGCTGACGCTCTGCGTCACCGCGTGCGGCAGGTACACCGCGGCCGCCGCGTTCACCCCCACCACGGCCACCCCGCACAGCAGCGCGCCCGGCAGCAGCAGCCGCCAGGCGATCCGCCCGGCGAGCAGCAGGCGCTGCGTCCACCACCAGAGCGCGGCGTCCATCGCGAAGGTCAGCGGGATGCCCAGCCACAGGCCCGCGCCGAAGCCGTCGTGCAGCGCGTGCTGGAACACCAGCACGACCAGCCACACCAGCAGCCAGGTAAGCCAGCGCCAGGCGGTGATCCGGTGCGAGGCCTTCGGCAGCTCCCAGCAGCGTTCGCACACCCGCTGCACGGCGCGGCTCAGCGCGGTCGCCGACAACAGGGTGATGATCACGCCCACCGCGCCGAAGCTCTGCGAGACCTCGTCGTCGTGCCCGGTGTCCAGGAACTGCGCCACCTGCTGCTGCGCCGCCCCCTTCAGGCCGAGCTGATCGCGGAGCGAGGAGACCACGCCCTCCTTGATCGAGGCCGGGGCGAACACCGCCAGTGCCATCAGCGCGGGCAGCGCACTCAGGAAGGCCTGTGCGGCCAGACGGGTGGCGCAGTCCAGCAGATTGACCCGGACGACCTGGTGCAGTGCGCGGCCGATCAGCGGCACGCGGTCGGGTACCGCCTTGAGCGACCTGGCCTTCTCGGCCGCCCTGGCCCGCATCCCCGGCTGCTGAGACGCTGCCACACCGGCTCCCTCCGCGAGCGGGCACCCTGCGTGAC
The DNA here is from genome assembly GCF_039528095.1 of Kitasatospora arboriphila. Classification (NCBI taxonomy): domain Bacteria; kingdom Bacillati; phylum Actinomycetota; class Actinomycetes; order Kitasatosporales; family Streptomycetaceae; genus Kitasatospora; species Kitasatospora arboriphila. The sequence continues at coordinate 199 of NZ_BAAALD010000066.1, read as the reverse complement.
CCAGCCCCATGCTCGCCCCGCCGGTGGTGCCCCGCACCCGCTCCGACGGGCGGGGACCTAGTTCGCGTCCGCCTTGCTGCGTGCGCTCCCGCCCGCGCTCCTGCCCGCGTTCTTCGCTCCGCCGGCGACCGCACCGGCGACCGCGCCGGTGATCTTGTCGATGCGGGAGCCGATGCCCCAGGTGGTGACGCGCCAGAGG
>NZ_BAAALD010000065.1:35050-43948 GCF_039528095.1 Kitasatospora arboriphila | reverse complement strand
CCCCCCCCCCGCCCCCGCCCCCCCCCCCCCCCCCCCCCGCCCCCCCCCCCCCCGGCACGCCTCCCGGACTACGGTCTGCTCTGCCCGTTGCACGCGGCCGCGGGCTGCACGCTGCCGTCGGCGGAGGACATGGCGGCGCTCCAGGCGGCGTTCTGCGCGGCCGGACCGGGCGGGCCGCCACCGGACACCGACACCGTGCACGCGCTCACCGGTCTGCTCGCCGCACACCTGCGGGGCGGCGAACAGGCCGTCCGGGCGGGCGCCGCCGAGACGGTGGAGCACGTCCTGCGGGCCGTCCTCGCCCGGCTGGGCGCCGGGCCGGCCGCCCGGGGCAGACCGCTGGCCCGGCTCGCGGCCGAGTACGCGCACGCCGCCGGGGTGCTGCGGATGCAGCAGGGCCGCCGGGCCACCGCCATGGCCTGCTTCGACCGGGCGCTCACCTGGTCCGAACTGGCCGACGACCCCGCCACCCAGGTCGCCGCGCTGAGCGACATGAGCACCCTGGCCCGCCTCGACGGCGACGCCGACTCCGCGCTCGGCTACGCCCGGGCGATCGGCCGGGCCGCGCCCGACCGCCACTGGGCCGGCGCGATGGGCCGGATCGGCCGGGCCCGGGCCCACGCACTGGCCGGGGACGTCCGCGGGACCGGCCGGCACATCGCCCGCGCCCGGCTGCACCTCGACCACATCGGCGAACCCGACGAGGCGGACGCCGCCTGGCTCTCCATCGCCTCCATGCGGCTCCGGGTGGAGGCCGGTGCGGCCGCCGCCCTGCGCGACGTCGCCGCCGCCGTCGGCGACCCGCGGCCCGCCCGGCACGCCGCCGACGCGGCAGCCACCGCGCTGGCCCTGCTCGGACCGGACCAACTGCCGTCCTCACGGCTGCTGTTCACCGTCCGGCTGGCCGACTGCCACCTCTGCGCCGGCGACCGGGACGCGGCCCTCGCCCTGCTCTCCCCCGCCCTGCTCTCGCCCGACCGCGACGGCGTCGCCCTTCCCGCCCTGGTGCGCCACGAACTCCGCGGTCTGCACTCCCGTACGGCCCTGTTTCCGGCCCGGGCCCGCCACCACGGACAGCCCACCGCCGTCCGTCAGCCGGCGTTCGGCGCAGTGGAGCAGTGATAGGCACTGCGCTCGAAGCCGCAGCGCCTCCGCGACCGCACCTTCGTGGCGCATTCGATCGACACGTTCCCTCGCCCGTACGACAACGGCGTCAGGGCGTCATCGCGGCGATCCGGGCGCTTCGGGCGGAGGCTGGTGAAAGCCGATCGCGTTCTGCCCGTCAGTGCACCCCGAGGCCGTGGAGGAGACAGTCGCCGCAGCCGTACCCCCTCCCACCGGTCGGCCCGACTCGGCCCGGCCCTTGAGTGCGATCGCCCCGCGCAGCGGTTCGGGAGGCACCGCACCCGCGGAGCGGTCCGGCAGCCGGGTCAGGCGGCGGATTCGGCCGCGAGCCGGTGCAGGCCCTTGCGGTCGTAGTAGCTGGTCATCACCCAGCCGAGCAGCAGGGCGAGCACCGTGCCGACCCCGATCATGATCCAGGCGCGGGCGAGGCCGGCGTCCGCCCGGGCGTCGAAGTAGAGGATCGCCCGCACGCCGTCGCTGAGCTGCCGCATCGGCTCGAACCTGGCGAGGAAGCGGTAGAAGTCCGGCAGTGCCTGCAGCGGGATCGTCGCCCCGGAAGACGGCAGGGCCAGCACGATGAACACGAACATGCTGACCAGCTGCCCGATCCCGCCGAAGGTGGCGTTGATCGCCTGCACGCCGAGGCCGACGGCGGCGCTGGCGCAGAAGGAGAAGACGAAGAGCAGCGGCAGGTGCGAGGCGTCCATGCCGAGGATCGAGACGGTGGCCAGCATGATGACGGCCGAGGTGAGCAGCGAGATCCCGACGCTCATCACCGACTTGACCACCCAGGTGCGGCGGCGGGTGATCGGGATCGTGCGCCGGCGGGTGTGCCACGGGCCGAGCTCGTTGTCGGTGTAGCCGAGTCCGACGTCCACGCCGTTGCCGATGACGTTGCCGCCGAGGAAGCCGGCGAGCACCAGCAGCAGGGTGTAGTAGAAGGCGCTGAGGCCGAGGCCGCTGTGCGGGCCGATCGGGTGCCCGACCCGGGTCTCGACGGTGATCGGGTCGGCCAGCAGCAGGGCGGACGGGTTGGAGACCTGGGTGCCCTGCTGGGCGGCGCGCTGTGCGGCGGTGGCGGTGAGCTGCTTGCCGAGGTCGGTCGAGGCGCGGTGGGCGGCGTCGGTGGCGATCGAGGCGGCGAAGGAGGAGGCGAGGCTGCCGGAGCCGGGGTTGGTGAGGACGACGGCGGTGGGGCGGGCGGGCGAGCCGGTCGGCGGCTGGCCGAGTCCGGCGACGGAGGCGGTGAAGTCCTCGGGGATCAGCAGGGCGCCGTACAGCTGGTTGGAGGCGAGTTTCTGCTGCGCCTCGTCGGGGCTGAGGACCTGCCAGTTGACCCGTTCGTCCGGGTCGGGTGCGGCGGCGACGGAGGCGGTGATGCTCGCGCCGAGGTTCTGCTGCTTGCCGTCGACGGTGGCGCCCTTGTCGGCGCTGACCAGGCCGACCGGCACCCGGTGGAGGTCGATCCGGGGGTTGAGGATGCCGCCCATGTAGAGCAGGGACAGCAGCAGCGCGACGACGCCGGTCAGCGCGGTCGGGAGGATCCAGATCCTGGGGTTGCGCAGCACCTGGAGCGCCGTCGCACCGTTGCCGGACGGGGATGGCGGGGGTGGCGGGGCGGGTGCTGCGGGCGGCTCGGCCGCGCCGGGCGGGGTGGGCGGTGTCATGGGGTGCCTCCTGCGCTCGTCCCGCCGGCGCCGTCGGGGGTCGGCGCCCTGCGGACGGTCCCGCGCGGGCCGGTGCCACCGCCGGTGCCACTGCAGGGGTGACTGCCGTGCCACTGCCGGGGCGCGCCGGACCGCCGGGCGGGGTCCGTCCGGATCGACCGTACGCGGCTCGGCAGGCACAGCCTGCGACCGCCGATCGGTGGGGGCCGTGTGTCACCCGACCGGACGCCGCCGGCGGACGCTCCCGGAGTCCGCGGCCGCACGGCCGGACGGGCATTCGATGCCCTCCGCCGGGCGGGTGATTGTCCGACGCCGCGAATGGAACTCAAACGTATGCGCACGATATCGATGGGGTGAGCCCGCGAAGAATGCGGGAACCGATCGACAGCAAGGACGATTGTGCGAGCATTCCTGACCTCCCTGGCCGCCGCCGGCGCGGTTCTGGCGCTCACCGGCGCCGCAACCGCCCCGCGGGCGGCGACCGGCACGGTGGTGGTGTTCTCCACCGAGTTCCAGCCGCTGGACGTGTACACCGATCCGTCCGGGTGCAACCAACTTCCCGCCCTGGCCCATGTGCTGGCGAACCGGACCGACGGGCCGGTGAAGGTCTACGGCAATCCGTTCTGCCTCGGGCCGAGCCTGACCGTCCAGCCCGGCTACGGCACGCACGTCCCGGGTGGCGCCGGGAGCTTCTCGGCGTAATTCCACAACGGGCGGTCCGCAGACGAACACACCATGGACCGCCCGTTTCTGCGCTCATCATAGGAATGCATCCGAACGGTATCCGTATGCCATCATGAGATCGCCGACTCACCGTCCGCCACGGCGGATTGGCGCACCGTCAGCGTGGTCGGCCCGTTTCTCCGGCCCCCGCGGCATTCCGTCCCGGGCCCGGCCGCCGTTGAGAGGACAGCGATCCCGTGGAGCACGCCGCCGCACCGGCCGTCGCCGAGTCACCGCCGATCGCCTGGCGGGCCTACGCCCGGCTGGCCAAACTCGACATCTACGACTACTACTTGAGCGTCCCGCTGGTCGCCGCCATGGTGCTGCCGGGCGGCTCGGCCGCGACCGCCACGGCGACCCTCGCCGTGCTGCTGCTCTTCCTCGGCGGCGAGATCGCGATGAGTGCCGCGATGTGCACCTTCGACGACGTCACCGGCTACCGGGACGGCAGCGACCAGGTCAACTACGGCCCGGACGCACCCGCCCGCCGGCTGGCCCGCAAGCCGCTGATCGCGGGCACCCTCACCGAGCCGCAGGCGATCCGCTTCGGCTGGCTGTCCACCGCCGCCTGCGCCCTCTGCTGGCTGGCCGCGCTGGCCCTGGCCCCGGCGCGCCCGCTCTGGGCGGTGGCCGGGGTGCTCGCCCTGACGGTCTTCGGCTTCCAGTACTCGTGGTGGCTGCGGATCAGCTACAACGGCTTCCAGGAGTTCTTCCTCGCCGCGCTGGGCTGGCTGTTCGTCCTGCCGCTGCACGGGCTGCTGACCGGACGCTTCGACGCCTTCGTCGCCGTGCAGGCGCTGGTGTTCGGCCTCGGCCCCCTGCTCTTCGGCGTCTACTCCAACACCAACGACATCCCGGGCGACCGCGCGGTCGGCCGCAGGACGGCCGCCGTGCTCCTGCCGTCACGCGGCAACGCCCTGTTCGTGGCGGGCTGTTCGGCCCTGGAGGCGGCGCTGGTGGTCGGCTCCGCGGTGGCGGGCGTGGCACCCTGGTGGTTCCCGCTGGTGATGGCGCCGGTGCTGGTCCTGCGGGCGCGCCAGTGGCACCAGGGCTTCGTCAAGGGCCAGGTCCTGCTCGCCCGGCGGCTCGGCATCCACCTGCACCGGCTGAGCTGCGCCCTGCTGGTCGCCGTCGACCTGTCCGCCGCCGGTCTGCTCACCGGGAGCCTGTCGTGACCGCCCTGGTGAAGCCCCTGCCGCTGGACCTCGGCCCGCTGTTCGAGGTGCTGGCCGAGCGACGGCCGCCGATCCGGGTCGAACTCGGCCGTCCGCTCGACCTCGCCGCGGACGGCGGCAGCAGCTGGACGACGGAGCGGCTCGCCGACCTCGTCCGCGACACGGCCGCCTGGCTGGCCGCCGCGGGCGCGCGGCCCGGCGACCGGGTCGCGGTGGTGAAGCGCAACCACTGGGACTACGTGCTGCTCGCCTGCGCCGCCGTCCGGATCGGCGCGGTGCCGGCGCTGCTCTCCGACCGGGTGCCGCCGGACGGCCTGGCCGTGCTGCTGGAACGGCTGGAGCCCGCCGTCCTGGTGACCCAGCGGGACGTGCTGGGCACCGCCCGCTCGGCCGGCCACGACCTCACCCGGCTCGCCCGCCGCACCGTCTGCCTGGACGGCCCCGCCGAGGGCGCCCTCACCCCCGACGACCTGCGCGGCCACCCCGTGCCCGCCGTGCACCGCCGCCCCGACGACGCGCCGCTGACCGTCAACCACACCTCCGGCACCACCGGCGTCCCCAAGCTGGTGGTGCACTCCACCCGCACGCTGATCCGCCGGCTGGCCGCCTTCGAGGCCCGCCGCTGGCCGGTGCTCTCCGCCCGCCGCCAGGACACCGTCGCCAGCGCGATCTCCTTCGCCCACGGCCGCGCCGTCACCTGGACGGCCAGCGCGTTCTGGCGGGCACCCGGCACCTTCGCGATCCTGCCGGACTCCGACCCGTCGACCGCCGCCGCGCTGCTGCGCAGCCACCCGCCGACGATCCTGGAGGCGCTGCCGTCCACCTACGTCCGCTGGCAGCAGCTGGCGGCCGGGCCGCAGAACCCGTTCCGGGACGTGCGGCTGTACATCTCGACCTTCGACGCGATGCATCCGCCGACCGTCCGCACCTTCCTGTCCGCCTCCGAACGGCGCCGCCCGCTCTGGATGCAGGGCTGGGGGCAGACCGAGACGGGGCCGCTCACCTTCCGCTTCCTCACCCGCGGGGCGCTGGCGGACAGCGAGCAGCGCCACCCGACCACCCGGGACCTCGGCCGGCCGCTGCCGGGCTGGGTGCGCCTCAAGGTGGTCGACCCCGCCACCCTGGCGCCCGTCCGGCGCGGCGAGCCCGGCCTGGTGCTGACCCGGACGGGCGCCCGCTGCCTCGGCTACCTCGGCGAGTCGGACCGCTGGGAGGCGAAGGCGGCCGGGCCGTGGTTCAACACCGGCGACCTCGGCGTCCGCACCCGGGACGGGCGGCTGCTGCTGCTCGACCGCGAGGTGGACATGGTCCCGGGGCTGAGCTGCGTCGAGGTCGAGGACGTGCTCCACGACCGGCTGCCGGAGGTCGAGGAGGCGGTGCTGCTCGCCGTCGCCGACGGCCGCCCGCTGCCGGTGCTGGTCACCGGCGACGGCGAACTCGACGGCGAGCGCTGGCGGCGGGCCGTCCACGACCTGCCGCCGCTCGCCGAGCCGGTGGTGCTCGACCGGGACGCCGTCCCGCGCACCGGCACCGGGAAGGTCCGGCGGCACGAACTGCGCGAACGGCTCCTCGCCGGCACGGCCGCCTTCGGCAGCGGACGGTGGACATGAGCACCGTCGGGAGCACCCCCGAGCTGGACGTCGCCGTGGTCGGCGCCGGCATCGCCGGGCTGGCCGCCGCCCACCACCTGGCCGCCGCCGGCCGCGAGGTGAAGGTCTTCGAGGGCAGCGGGCGGGTCGGCGGCCGGATGGCCTCCACCCGGGTGGACGGCTACCTGGTGGACGAGGGCGCCGAGACCATCGCCGGAGCCGGGTACGAGGCCACCTGGGAACTGATCCGGGCGGTCGGCATCCCCGAGGCCGAGGTGCCGGTCGTCGAGAGCGGCTTCGCCCTCTGGCGGCACGGCCGCGCCCACGCCCGTCTCGGCCACCCCAAGGGCCTGCTGACGGGTGCGGGGCTCTCCTGGCGCGGACGGCTGGCCTGGCTCGGCTTCGCCACCGAGCTGGCCCTGCGCTGGCGCGGCTTCGACCCCGACCACCCGGAGACCGCGCCCAGCGGCGAACTGACGCTCGGTCAGTACTGCGCGGGCGGCCGCGAAGAACTGCTCGACGGAATGCTCCAGCCGCTGGCGAGCCACTGCTTCGGCTGGCGGCCGGACACCTCGGCGATCGGGCCGATGGTGGCCACCCTGCTCTCGGTCGGCGGCGCCGGTGCCCGCTGGATGACCTACCGGGACGGCATGGACACCCTGGCCCGCTCGCTCGCCGACCGGCTCGACGTCGCCCTCGACGCCCGGGTGACGGCCGTCCGGCCGGAGGACGGGGGCGTGCGGCTGGAGTTCGCCGACGGCACGGCCGGCACCGCCCGGCAGGCGGTGCTGGCCGTGCCGGCCCCCGTCGCGCTCGCCCTGCATCCCGGACTCCCGCCCGAGGAGCGCGGATTCGTGGCCGCGAGCACGTACGCGCCGATGCTCAAGGTGGCCTGCCTGCTGGACCGGCCGCTGCCCGGCCCGACCCGCAGCCCCAGCTACGCGATCTCCGTCCCGGCCGGTGAGAGCCTGGTCTGCACCGGGATCGTCCTCGACCACCTCAAGGCCCACGGCCGGGCACCCGAGGGCCGCGGCCTGGCGAACGTCTTCGTCTCGCCGTGGACGAGCCCGGAGCTGCTGGACGAGCCGGACGAGCGGGTGGTGGAGATCGCCTGCGCGGAGGCCGAGCGCTTCCTCCCGGGCCTGCGGGCGGCCACCGTCCGCACCCTGGTGCACCGGTACCGGCACGGCCTGCCGCAGGCGGCACCCGCCGCCGTCCGGGAGCGGGCCGCCTTCCTGGCCCGGCCGACCCGGGCGATCGAGTACGCCGGGGACTGGGTGATGCTCCGGCCGAGCAGCGAGGGCGCCGTCCGCTCCGGCCGGCTGGCCGCGCAGCGGGTGCTCACCCACGCGGCGGACCGGCCCGTCCCGGTGCCCTGACGCCCACGCCGCACGCCCGCACGCCCTGTTGCCCGCAGCCGACCAGTGCCCGTCGACGCCGACGGACCGGAGAGAGACCGATGACCCTCGCCCCCGCCTACCTCTTCGACAACACCGGCAGCCACGCCGCCGAACAGCACCGCTGCCTGGCGGCCTGGCTCGACCCGATCACCGTCGAGCGGCTGGTCGGCGCCGGCGTCCGCCCCGGGATGGACTGCCTGGACATCGGCACCGGCGCCGGCAGCATCGCCGTCTGGCTGGCCGACCGGGTCGGCCCCGCCGGCCGGGTGCTCGCCACCGACCTGGTGCCGCTGCCCCTGCCGGAGCGTCCCAACCTGGACGTCCGGCGCCACGACATCGTCCACGACGAGCTGCCCGACGGCGGGTTCGACCTGATCCACGCCCGGCTGGTGCTCTCCCACCTGCCCGAGCGGGAGGCCGTGCTCCGCCGTCTGCTCACCGCGCTGCGGCCCGGCGGGGTGCTGCACCTGCTGGAGTTCGACGCCGAGTACGCGCCCGTGCTGCTCGCGCCGAGCGCCCGGGCCAAGGAGCTCTTCGAGCGGTTCCAGCGCGCCAAGTTGCAGGCGTTCCGCGAGCGCGGCTCGCACCAGGGCTGGGGCCGGGAGTGCGCCGCCGCCCTGCGGCGGGCCGGCTTCGCCGGTGTGGAGGCCGTCCCGTACGTCACCGCGCTGACCCCGGGCTCGCCAGGGCTGCAACTGCAGATCCACAACACCCGCCACCTGCGCGAGCCGCTGCTGCGCGCGGGGCTGACCGAGGACGAACTCGCCGAGCTGCGGGAGATCCTGGTGCACCCGGACTTCCGGGCCTGCTCCAACCTGGTGCACACCGTCCAGGGCCGCCGCCCGTGAGCGGCGCCACCGGCGCACTCGCCACCTCCGCACCGCCGCGGGCCGCCCTCGGCCTGGCCGCCGCACACCTGCGGGCCCTCGGCCACCGCGCCGAAGGGCACCCCGACGGCACCCTCGGCCTCGCGGACGGCCCGCTCCGGATCGACTGCCGGATCTCCTGGGCCGGGCCGGTGGCGCTGCCGCTGCACGGCGAGGCGGACGTGCAGGCCGCCTGCGGCCTGATGCACGTGCACGGCCGCCGGTGCGGCCGGCCCGTGCCGCTGGGCGTCGGCTTCGCCTCGGCCGCCGCCGGGGGGGTCGCCGCCACGGGCGCCCCGGGCGCGCTGCCGGGCGCCCCGGTGGGGGGGGGCCTGGGGGGGGGGGGGGGGGGG
>NZ_BAAALD010000065.1:0-35042 GCF_039528095.1 Kitasatospora arboriphila | reverse complement strand
CCGCCGCTCTCCCGCGCCCAGGCGACGGCGGCCCGCCCCCGCGGGGCCCCCCGGTCCGCCCGGCCCGTGCCGCTGGGCGTCGGCTTCGCCTCGCCCGCCGCCGGGGTGCTCGCCGCCACGGGCGCCCTGGCCGCGCTGCGGGCCGCCGGGCTGGGTGCCGCGCACTCGGCGGTCGAGGTGTCGGTCGCGCAGGCGGCGCTGCTCACCGTCGGCCAGTACCTGGCGGCGGCCACCGCCGACGAGGGCGCCGAGGACGAAGGCACCGAGGACGAGGAGCGAGCCGGTCCGGGCGGGCCGCCGTTCACCTCGCTGGACGGGGTGCGGTTCGAACTGGAGACCCTGGAGGCCGACGGCTGGCAGCGGTTCTGGGCCGCACTGGGCGCGGACCGCCGGGCGGCCGCCCGGGCCTGGCGGCCCTTCCAGCTGCGCTACGCCACCGCGGTCTGCCCGCTGCCCGCGGACCTCGCCGCCGCCACCGCCGCCCTGCCCTACCGGCACACGGCCGCGCTGTCCGCCGAGTGCGGCCCCACCGCCACCGAGGTCGCCGCCCGGCCCGCACCCGAGTCCGGCCGGGCCGTGCCGTGGCGGCTCACACCGGGCGGGGCCACCGCCGGTGCCGCGCGACCGCCGGGGCCGGGTCGCGGTCCGCTGGACGGGGTGACGGTGGTGGAGGTGGCCCGCCGGGTGCAGGGGCCGCTCGCCGGGCACGTCCTCGGGCTGCTCGGCGCCCGGGTGGTGCGGGTGGAGCCGCCGGGCGGCGACCCGCTGCGCGGCGTGCCGCCGATGGCGGGCCCGGTCTCGGCCCGGTTCACGGCGCTCAACCGGCACAAGGAGGTGCTGGAGGCCGACCTGCGCAGCCCGGCGGGCCGGGCCGCCGTCCGCGGCGCGGTGGCCGGGGCGGACGTGCTGCTGCACAGCCTCGCCCCGGCCAAGGTGCCCGCCCTCGGGCTGGACGCGGACGCGCTGACCGCCGTCCGCCCGGGTCTCGTCCACGTGCAGGCCTCCGGCAGCGGGGCGGAGCACGGGCCGGGCCTGCCGCTCGGCACCGACTACCCCGTCCAGGCGTACTCCGGCCTCGCCGCCCTGGTCACCCCGCCCGGCGAGCCGGTGCGGCCGTCCCTGATGACGCTGTGCGACGTACTGGGCGGGCTGGTCTGCGCGCAGGGCGCGGTGGCCGCGCTGGAGGCCCGCGAACGGACCGGCCGGGCGCAGCGGGTGGAGTCCTCGCTGCTGTCCGCGGCGCAACTGCTCTGCCGTCTCGGCGGTGACGGGTCGGCGCCTTCGCTGCCGGTCTGCACCGACCTCGCCGAGCTGGCCGCCGACCCGCGCCTGGCCCCCGCCCTGGAGCGGGCCGGCTGCACGCTCGTCCGCCCGCCGTGGACCTTCCGCCCGTGACCGCCTCCGCCCGTCCCCGACTCGCCCCCGAGGAGTGCCCTGCATGACCATCGTCCGGACGCCGTGGGTCTCGGCCGGCGGCGTCGCCTTCCCCGACCAGGTCCCGGCCGAGCTGCGGCGGGCCTGGGTGGAGGCCGGGTTCTGCCCGGGCCGGGGGCTGTACGGGCTGTTCGCGGAGCGGGTCGCGGCACACCCCGGGCGGACGGCGGTGGTGGACGGTCGGGGGGCGCTCTCCTACCGGGAGTTGGACGGCCGGGTGCGCGGCCTCGCGGCGGCGCTGGCGGCCCGCGGGGTGGCCGCGGGCTCCGTGGTGGCCACCCAACTTCCGGCCGACCGCCGCTCCTTGGCGGCGGACCTCGCGGTCGCGGCGCTCGGTGCGGTGGTGCTGCCCTGCGTACCGGGGCACGGGCGGCGGGACCTGGCCGCCCTGCTGGGCACCTCCCGGGCGGACACCGTGCTGACCGTGGGCGAACTGCCGTCGGGCGGCCGCCCGCTGGAGCTGCTCGCCGATCTCCGCGGTGAACTGCCGTACCTGCACCGGGTCCTGGACGTGGAGGCGCTGCCGCTGCCGCTCGGCCGCGAGGTGCCGCCGGTCGCGGTGGACCCGGAGGCGCCGGCCCGGATCCTGGTCTCCTCCGGGTCCGAGGCGGCGCCGAAGATGATCGCCTACTCGCACAACGCCCTGGCGGGCGGCCGCGGCCGCTACGTCGAGGAGGTGCTGCGGACGGTGGACGGCGCCCCGCCACGGGTGCTGCTGCTGGTCTCCCCGGCGACGGCGTACGGCTCGCTGGCCGTCGTGGCGCTGGTGCGCTGCGGGGCGACGGTGCTGCTGCGGGACGGCTTCGACCCGGCCGGGTCGCTGCGGGCGGTCTCCCGGCTGCGGCCGACGCATCTCGCGGCCGTCCCCACCATGCTGCGCCGGATGGCCGAGCAGCCGCCGGTGCCGGCCGAGGACCTCTCCTCGCTGCAGGCGGTGGTGTCGAGTTCGGCGATGCTCACCCCGGCGGTGCTGCGCGGGGCGCTGGCCCGGTTCGGCCGGCCGCTGGTCAACGTGTACGGGTCGAGCGACGGCATGAACTGCCACACCCGCTGGACGGATCCGGACGGCGACGTACTGCGGGTGGGCCGGCCCGACCCGGCGGTGGCGGCGGTCCGGGTGTGCGGTCCGGACGGGCGTCCGCTGCCGGCCGGGCGGCCGGGCGAGATCCAGGCACGCGGCCCGATGAGCCCGCTCTGCCACGTGGGGGCGCCCGCGCTGGACGCCCGGCAGCGGGTGGACGGCGGCTGGGTGCGGGCCGGCGACCTCGGCGTGCTGGAGGCGGACGGGCAGCTGCGGGTGGTGTCGCGGATCAAGCAGATGGTGAACCGCGGCGGGGTGTCGATCGGCACGGCCGAGGTCGAACGGCTGCTGGACGGCCATCCGGCGGTGGCCGAGGCGGTGTGCGTGCCGGTGCCCGATCAGGACCTGGGCGAGCGGATGTGCGCCTGCGTCGTGCCGCGGGCTGCGGCGGTCGGCCTCGCGCTGGCCGACCTGACCGGCTTCCTGGCGGAGGACTGCGGGCTGGAGCGGTACAAGCTGCCGGAACACCTGCTGCTGCTGGAGCGGCTCCCGGTCGGCAGTACCGGGAAGCCGGACCGGCGGGCGCTCTCGGTGCTGGCGGCCGCCGCCCGGCTCCCCGTCGGTGCTCAGCGGACGGGCGCCGCCAGGGCGGCGAAGGCACAGACCGCGTCGGCCACCGACTCGACCTGAGCGTCCGTCAGATGCGGGTAGACCGGGATCGCCAGGCTCTGCCGGGCGGCCCGTTCCGCGTTCGGCCAGCGCCGCCCCTCGGGGGCGCAGTGCGCGAAGGCCGGCTGGTGCGGCAGTGCCAGCGGGTAGTACACGTGGCTGTCCACGCCGTGCGCGGCGAGGTGCCGCTTGAGCTCGTCCCGGCGCTCGGCGAGCAGTGAGTAGACGTAGTAGCAGCGGCCGTTGGTGCCGGGCGGCGGCGGGGTGACGCCCTGCTCGGCGAGCGGGGTGAAGCGCTCGGTGTAGTAGGCGGCGATCTCCGCGCGGCGGGCGATCCGGCGGGCGAGGCCGGGCAGTCGGCGGATCTGGAAGGCCGCGAGCACCTCGTCGAAGCGGCTGTTCAGGCCGATCCGGTGATGCCGGAAGCGGTGCACGCCGTCCTGGCCGTGGTTGCGCAGCATCCGGACGGTACGGCCGAGTTCGGGATTGCGGGTGACGATCGCGCCGCCCTCGCCGGGGCCGCCGAAGGACTTCACCTGGACGAAGGAGTACACGCCCGCGTCGCCCCAGGTGCCGGCCGGCCGGCCGTCGAGGACGGCACCCTGGGCGACGGCGGAGTCCTCCAGCAGCCGCAGCCCGTACCGGTCGGCGAGGACGCGCATCCGCGGCATGTCGGCCATCACCGAGAACATGTGGGCGGGCATCAGCACCCTCGTCCGCCCGGTGAGGAGCGCCTCGGCGCCGTCCGGGTCCATCACCAGGGTGACGGGGTCGATGTCGGCGAACACCGGGACGGCGCCGAGGCCGAGGACGGTGTTGGCGAGCGGGGCGCAGCCGTACGCGGGGACGACCACCTCGTCGCCGGGCCCGATGTCCATCGCCATCAGGACGAGGGTGAGGGCGGTGGTGCCGCTGCCGCAGGCGACCACGTCGGCGGCGCCCAGCTCGGCCTTGAGCAGGTCCTCGAAGCGGGCGGTGCGCTCGCCGAGGATGAACTTCTGGGTGGGATCGGTGGCGACCTCGTGGACGACGTCGAGGAGCAGCTCGCGGTCCTCCTCGAAGAGGTCCGGCGGAAAGAACGGGATCATGGCTGCCTTCCGTGGTGGAAGTCGCGGACGAGGTCGCAGACCCGGTCCAGGTCGTCGTCGGTGAGGTCCGGGTGGAGCGGGAGGGCGAGGGCGCGTTCGCAGGCGGCCTCGGCGTGCGGGAAGTCGCCGGGCCGGTGGCCGAGTGCGGCGAAGCAGGGCTGCAGGTGGAGCGGGGTCGGGTAGTACGTCTCGGTCTGCACGCCGTGCCGGGCGAGGTGGGCGGCGAGGGCGTCGCGGCGCTCGGTCTCGATCAGGTAGACGTACCAGACCGGGTCGGTGGGCACGCCGCGGTCGACGGTGGTCGGCAGCCGGTGGAGGCCGGGGGTGCCGGCGAGGCGTTCGGTGTAGCCGGCGGCGAGGGCGGCGCGGCGGGCGATGTCCCGTTCGGCGCGGGTGAGTTTGGCGAGCAGGACGGCGGCCTGGACGTCGTCCATCTTGCTGTTGACGCCGAGCAGGTCGGTGGGCCGGTTGATGGCCGGGAAGTCGTCGACGCCGGCCCCGGAGCGGCCGTGGTGGCGCATCGCGGAGACGGCTTCGGCGATCCCGGGGTCGTCGGTGAGGACGGCGCCGGCGTCGCCGATCGCGCCGAGGGTCTTGGTCGGGAAGAACGAGAGCACGCCGCCGGCGCCGTGCAGTCCGGCGTGGACGCCGTCCCAGCGCATGCCGAAGGCCTCGGCGCTGTCCTCCACCACGGTCAGCCCGCGCCGCGCCGCGACGTCCAGGATGCCGCGCAGGTCCGCGAGTTGGTGGAAGAGGTGGACGGGCATGACCGCCGTGGTGCGGTCGGTGGCGACGGCCTCGGCGCTCGCCGGGTCGAGGCCGTAGGTGACCGGGTCGATGTCGGCGAAGACCGGGCGGCCGCCCGCCAGCACCACGGAGGAGGCGGAGGCGACGAAGGTGTAGGCGGGCACCACCACCTCGTCCCCGGGCCGCAGCCCCGCGGCCCGCAGCAGCAGCACGAGGGCGTCGGTGCCGCTGTTGACCCCGATCACGTGGCGGGCGCCCGTCCAGGCGGCGAGGGCCGCCTCGAGTTCGGCGACCTTGGGGCCGTGGGAGTACTTGCCCCGGTCCATCAGCTCGTCGAGATGGCGCCGGGTGGCCGGCCAGAGGGACTCGAAACTCTCCGCCTGCGTGAAGAAGGAGACCCCGGGGTGTTCGCCCATGAAACTCTCATCAGATCGTACGGACATGAACCCGGAATACCGGGGCGCGCGGCAGGCAATCTACGCCACGACCACGGCTGACGACCGGGACGGCCAGGGCACTTCACTCCTTCGAATGGCCTTCTGTGCAGATTATTTGACGCACGGTCAAATCCACCGTCCGTGTGCTGATTGAATGTCCGCGACGCACTGCCCCGGCTCGGAAGGAATGACGGCTCACCATGGCGGACGGACTCCGGACATTGCTCGTCGGCATGGGGCGTGCGGGCCTCGGCCTGCACCTGCCGGTGCTCCGCAGACTCCGCGCCGGCGCGGACACCGCCCGGCTGTTCGCCGCGGCCCCGGTGCTGGCCGCCGACCCGCAGCGCAGTTGGCCGCCCGCCGCCGACCTGCGGCGGGTGACCCCGGCCGAGGCCGCCCGGCTGCTCGACCCGGCCGACTGCGTGGTGCACCTGTGCACACCGCCCACCGCCCGGGCCGCCGTGCTGGACGGACTCGGCCGGCTCGGCTTCCGCAGGATCCTGGTCGAGAAGCCGCTGGCCACCGACGCCCGCGGCCTGGACGACCTGCTCGCCGTCCGCGACCGCCACGGACTCGACCTGGTGGTGGTCGCCCAGTGGCTCGGCAGCCGGCTCACCGACCGGCTGCGCACCGTGCTCGCCACCGGCGCGTACGGGCCGCTGCGCACCGTCCACGTCGTCCAGCGCAAGCCCCGCTTCTCCCGCTCGCTCGCCGCCGACGGCCACCCGACCGCCTTCGACATCGAGCTGCCGCACTCGCTCGGCCTCTGCCTCGCCCTGGCCGGGCCGGGCGAGGTGACCGGCGCGGGCGGCACCGACATGGTGGTCGACGGCCGGGTGCTGCCCCGGCTCGGCAGCGCCTGGCTCAAGGTCGAGCACCGCTCCGGGGTCTGGACGCGGATCCGCTCCGACATGACCTCCCCGGTGCGCGAGCGCCGGGTCACCCTCGAACTCGCCGGCGGCACCCTGATCGGGCACTACCCCGGCAGCGAGACCGACTCCTACGCCCAACTGATCACCATCGACCGGGACGGCGAGACCACCGAGCTGCTGCACGACGACTCGCTGACCGCCTTCGTCCGCCGCGCCTACCGCTACTTCGCCGCGGGCGGCGGCGGGCCGCACCCCGATCTCGCGGTCAACACCGAGGTGGTCCGCCTGCTCGACCGCGCCAAGGCCGCCGCCCGGCCGGCCGCCCCGGTCCGGGCGGCCGCCCCCCGTGCCCCGCCCCCCCCCCCCCCCCCGGCCCCCCCCCCGGAGACCGCCCCCGCCGCCGCACCGCGGATCCGCTTCGCCGGCATCGGCGACGAGGCCGCCGCCGACCTGACCGGCCAACTCGCCGCCCTGGCCCGGCTCGGCTGGCACCACCTGGAGCTGCGCACCGTCGACGGGCAGTGGATCGCCGACCTGCCCGAGGACGCCGTCCGGAGGGTCGCCGACCGGGTCGCCGAGCGCGGGGTGCGGGTCGTCGGCGCGGCCTCCCGGATCGGCAACTGGGCGGGCACCGTCGCCGACCCCTTCGACCGCGACCTCGACGAGCTCACCGCCCTCGGGCCGCGCTGCGCCGCCCTCGGCACCCGGTTCGTCCGGGTGATGTCCTACCCCAACGCGGGCCTGCCGGAGCCCGAGTGGCGCCGCCTGGTGCTGCAGCGGATGCGGGCCCTCACCGAACTCGCCGACGGCCTGGGCCTCGTCCTGCTGCACGAGAACTGCAGCGGCTGGGCGGGCGGTTCGGCCGAGCGGATGCTCGACCTGGTCACCACCGTGGACAGCCCGGCCCTGCGGCTGCTCCTCGACACCGGCAACGGCGTCCCGTACGGCTACGACAGCCACCGGATGCTGCTGGAGGTCGCCGACCACGTGGCCCACGTGCACGTCAAGGACGCCGTCGGCGGCGCGGATCGGACGCGGTACGTGCCGCCCGGCGAGGGCACCGCCCGGGTCGCCGACACCCTGCGGCTGCTGCTGGACCGCGGCTGGAGCGGCGCCTGGTCGCTGGAGCCGCACCTGCAGGTCCGGCCGCACGAGGGGCTCACCGCCGCGGACGGCGCGGCCGACAGCGGCTTCGTCCGCGCGGGGCGCGCCCTGGCCCGGCTGGTCGAGCAGCAGCTGCTGCCGTCCGCCCCGGGCTGGCGGGCCGTCCCGGGCGGCCTGCGGGGCATCCCCGCGGCGGGGCGCCCCGGGGGGGCGCCGGGCGCGCCCCCCGATGAGCGAGGACCGCCTGCTGCACGCCGACCACGCCCTGCTGCTGGACATGCTGGAGCGGCCCACCGCCGGCACCGTGGAGACCGGGCCCGGCGCACCGCCGCCCCGGCTCGCCGAGGCCCAGCTGCACTACGCCTGCGCCGCGGCCCAGATCGGGCTGGAGACCGTGCACCACGGCCCGGCGGCCGCCGCCGACCTGGACCGGCCGGACGTCCCGCTCACCGTCCGCCGGGCCGCCGCCGCGCAGGACGGCTTCCTCGCCTGCCAGCCCAACCTGGTGCTGCGGCTCGGCCCGCCGCTGCCGCACGCGCGCACCGTGATGTTCAACGTCCACCTGGACACCGTGGCCGGCCACGAACCCGTCTCCTTCGACGGGCGGCGCTTCCTCGGCCGCGGCGCGATCGACGCCAAGGGCCCGGCGGTCGCCCTGCTCGCCGGGATCCGCGCCGCGCGCGCCGCCGAACCGCTGGTCGGCACCGGGACGGGCGTGCTGGTGCAGGCCGTCTCCGGCGAGGAGGGCGGCGCGATGGGCACCTTCGGCACCCGCGTCCTGGTCGAGGCGGGCCACGTCGGCGTGCTCAACGTGTTCTGCGAGCCCACCGGCCTGCGCTACCTGCCCCGGGCCACCGCCGCCGCCACCGCCCGGCTGCGGGTCCGCGGCGAGGACGCCGTCGACGACCGCCCCGGCGACGGCCACAACGCCACCGTGCTGCTCGGCTACCTCGCCCAGCACCTGGCCCGCGAACTCGGCACCGCCGCGGCGCCCCGGGAGCGGGTCTGCATCGCCGGGATCGGCACCGGACCGCTGCACAACCGGGTCTACGGCCGCGGCGAGCTGCTGCTCAACGTCCCCTACCAGGACGCCGGTTCCGGGCGGCGGACGGAGGCCGCGGTCGAAAGCGCCGTCCGCTCCGGCCTCGCCGCCTTCCGCCGCGAGTTCGCCGGCGTTCCGGAGTTCGCCCGGACAGCGGCCGACTGCGCCGAGGTCACCGGGCTCGACTGGCTGAAGCGCGGCCTGCCCACCCTCGACGGCGCCCACCCGGGCCTGGAATCCCTGCTGCGACAGGCCGGGATCGACCGCTGGCCGGCCCACGAGCCGGCCTTCACCTGCGACGCCATCTGGGCGGCCGGCCTGTCGGACGCCTTCACCGTCGTGCTCGGCCCCGGCGGCCTCGGCACCAACCGGGCGCACGCCGAGGGCGAGTTCGCCGACCTCGACCAGCTGGCCGGCTTCGCCGCGGCCGTCGCCCGGCTGCTCGTCGCCTTCGCCCGCCGCTGAGCCGGCATCCCGGGCCCCGGCCCGACCACCACCCGACACCAGGAGCAAGTCCGTGACCCCTGTGGCGTCCGCGCCCGCCCCGACCACCGCCCGTGTCCCGTACCCCGACCTGATCCGCTTCACCACCGAGGTGTTCACCGCCCACGGCCTGCCCGCCGACCGGGCGCTGGCCTCCGCCGAGGCGCTCTGCCACGGCGACGCCGCCGGCCTGACCTCGCACGGACTGACCAACCTCTCCCGGCTCTACCTGCCGCTGCTCGCCGAGGGGCGGGCCGATCCCGCCGCCGAACCGCGGGTGCTGGCCGACCGCGGCGCCGCCGTCCTGGTCGACGCCGGCCGCGCCCTCGGCCTGTGGCAGGCCGGCGCCGCGATGGACCTGGCCGCCGAACGGGCCGAGCGGTACGGCGTCGGCCTGGTGTCCGTCGGCCGCGCCACCCACGTCGGCTGCGCCGGCCACCACGCGGCCCGGGTCTGCGACCGCGGCATGATCGGCCTGCTCGCCACCAACTGCGGCCGCCAGCGGATCGCCCGCCCGCCGGGCGGCGCGGTCGCACTGCTCGGCACCAACCCGTGGAGCGTCGCCGCCCCGGCCGGCGAACTCCCGCCGTACGTCCTCGACATGAGCACCACCGCGGTCCCGACCGGACGCGTCCGGGCGGCCGCCCGGGCCGGCGAGCCGATCCCGCCCGGATGGCTGGCCGACGAGGCGGGACGCCCGGTGACCGACCCCGCCGCGTTCGACCGCGGTGACGCCCACCTGCTGTGGCTCGGGGCCGGCTCCGGCGGCGAGCACAAGGGATTCGGACTCGGCCTGATGGTCGAGGTGCTCGCCGCCCTGCTGCCCGGCGCCGGCCTCGGCCCCGAGCCGGAGGCGCTGGACGGCGACGGCGGCCCGACCGGACGGGACGACGACATCGGCCTGTTCGCCCTGGCGATCGCCCCCGCCGCCCTGCGCGACGGCACCCAGGCCGGGCTGGACGCGCACACCCTGTTCTCCACCGTGCTCGCCTGCCCGCCCGCCGACGGCGCCGGCCCGGTCGCCTACCCGGGCTGGCACGAGGCCCGGCGCACGGCCGAGGCGCACCGCGACGGGGTGCCGCTCTCCCCCGCCCTGCTCGGCGAACTCACCGGGATCGCCGACCGGTTCGGCCTCCGCCCGGTGACCGCGGCAGCCGGGCCCGACGCAGGAACCGGGCTCGACGCGGCGGCCGGACTCGGTACGAGGACCGGGCGGTGAGCGGGCTGCGGATCGGCCTGGTCGGCCTCGGGGTGATCTCCCGGTTCTACCTGGCGGCGCTCGACCGGGTGCCGGACGTCCGGCTCGCCGCCGTCTGCGACCTCGACCGGGAGCTGCTGCGCCCCTTCGCCGGCCGGGTCGGCTGCCACACCGACCACCGGGCGATGCTCGCCGCGGGCGGCCTGGACGCGGTGGTGGTCACCGTACCCAACGACCTGCACACCACGATCTGCCGGGACGCGCTGCGCGCCGGGCTGCCGGTCTGCGTGGAGAAGCCGCTCGCCCTGCGGGCCTCCGAGGGCGAGGAGTTGGCCGCGATCGCGGCGCAGCGCAGGGTGCCGCTCTTCACCGCCTTCCACCGCCGGTACAACGCCGCGGTCACCGGCCTGCGGGCCCGGATCCCGGAGGCGGTGCCCGTCCGCTCGGTGACCGTCCGGTACCTGGAGCGGATCGAGGAGCACGTCGGCCGGGACCGCTGGTACCTGGACCCGGAGCGCTGCGGCGGCGGTTGCGTGGCCGACAACGGCCCGAACGCCTACGACCTGGTGCGGCTGCTGGCCGGGCCGATGCGGCTGGCGTCCGCCGACGTCGTCCGGGACGCGCAGGGCGTCGACCGGCAGGCGGTGCTCGCCCTCGCCGGCGCCGACGGGGTGACCGCCCGGATCGAGCTGGACTGGTCCTTTCTCGGCGAATGCAAGGACGTGGCGGTGGAGTTGGCGGACGGCACGGTGCTCGGGGCGGACATGCTGGCCGGGCATCCCGGCTTCAAGCAGTCGCTCTGGCACGAGTACGAGGGGGTGCTCGCGGAGTTCGCGGGGCTGGTCCTCGGTGAACCGGACGCTGCCGGTCCGGGGCGCGGGCCCGACGGGCTGGACGCCCTGCGGGTGGTCGAGGCCGCCTACCGGGCCGAGCGGGTGGAGGCGCGGTGACGCACGAGGACGGGCCGAAGCGGACGGTCACCGGCACGCTGGTGAAGGTGCTGCTGCACAGCCGCGAGGACCGCGGGATGAGCCTGGAGCCGTTCGCCAGCCGGTGCGTCCGGCGGGGCGAGGTGCACGAGTTGGTGACCACCGACCAACGGGACACCGCGGCGGGCGCCCGGATCGACCGGGTCGGCTTCCTCGGCTTCGCGGAGATCGCGGCGGCCGGGGTGCTGGACCGCGGCGACGAGGTGTTCGTCGGGGAGCACCGGGTGGGCACGGTGCTCGGCTTCGACGCCTGCCACTTCCCCAACCACTACAACGTGCTGATCGCCGCGGACCACCTGCTGACCGGCGCGAAGCTGGACCTCCGGCCGGAACTCCCCGTCCGGTTCGTCCCGGCCGGTCCCTAGGGCGCGTCGTCAACGGCGTGCGGGGTGCTTCACAGGGGCGCGTGGGGGCACCTCCCGAGTGCCCGCGCCCCGGACGGCATGCCGCCGCCCGGGCCGGGGGGGCGCCGTCCCCGGCCCGGGCCGCGGTGCGGGTCAGCGGCCGAGCAGCGGCACGTCGATGTCGCCCATGTGGTAGGCACGGACGGCCTGGACGAGCTCGTCGACGGAGAGCTGCCCGTCACCGTTGGCGTCGATCTGGGCGAAGGCCTCGAGCGGGTTCATGTCCTGGACGCCGATCGCGTCCATCCAGCTCTTGAACTCGGCCGGGTTGACCTGGCCGTCGCCGTCCACGTCGACCAGCTCGACGATCGCCTGGATGGTCGGCTTGACGACCCGGCCGAAGCCCGCGCCGCCGTTCTCGAAGATGTGCTCCTCGGCGATGTGGTTGAACTGCTCCGGGGTGAGGGCGCCGGTCTGCTCGTCGATGCCGGCCTTGTCGGCGAAGAAGGCCCACATGCCGAGGTAGGCATTCGTCAGGGCACGGGCGGCCGGGGTGCCGGGGGCCTCGCCGAAGGCCTGGAGGATGCGCTGGGCCTCGGCGTCCCAGTCGGCGCGGTCGATCTGGCCGTCGCCGTTGACGTCCCAGAGGTCGAAGCGCTTCTGGGCACGCTGGAGCTGCACGGAAGTGGTCATCTCGGAGTTCTCCAAGGGGTGTCTCGCACGGGCTGCCGGCCCAGGGACAGGGCCGGCGGTGGCGCCCGGCTGATCTGTGAAGTGACGGCACGTATCGGTGCGGCCACGGAACGTCACACTACCGGTGCGGCGGGAGACCGATCGCACACATACCGCCAACCGGGTGAGCCTGACACTTCGTTGACGGCCCATCTCGCCCGGCGGCCGCGCAACCACGGGCCGACCGCTCGAATCGGCGACCCGGTCAACACCTCCTCGCCGCCCTGCCCACCTGGGTGATCACTGACGGTTCGACAGCTCCCGCAGCCACTGCGGCGCTTACTCTCGGTCCGTGACCGACGCACTCCCCCCGCTGCCCCTGATCGGCCTCGGCCCGCAGGCCTTCGCCGCCGTGAACGCCCTGCACGGCGCCGTCGAGGAGGCCGCCACGGCCGCCGGCCTGGAGCCGATCCTGCTGGAACTCGTCCGCCTCCGCTGCTCGCAGATCAACGGCTGCGTGTACTGCGTGGACCTGCACACCAACGCCGCCCGCCGGGCGGGCGAGAAGGACGACCGGCTGGCCCAGTTGGTGGTCTGGCGGGAGTCCGAGCTGTTCACCGAGCGCGAGCGGGCCGCGCTGGCGCTGGCCGAGGCGGTGACCCTGGTGCACGACCACGACGCGGGCCGTGCGCTGCACCGCGCCGCGCGTCCCGTGCTCTCCGAGCCGGAGGCGGCCTTCGTCGCCTGGGCCGCGACCGTGGTGAACACCTACAACCGGATCGCCGTGACCTCCCGGCCGGTCGCCGCCGCGGGAGTCTGACGGTGGAGGTCTGGCTGCTCAACAACCTCTCCACGTTCACCCTCGGCGGCGTCGTGGTCGGCGGCATCGTGGTCCTCGCCGTGCTGGGCAGTGCCCTGACCCGGCGCCGCTACCCGCAGACCGCCGACGGCACACACAACGACATGGTGGGCGTGGTGCTCAGCATGTTCGGCGCCATCTACGGCGTGATCCTGGCCTTCGTCATCGTGACGCTGTGGACGCAGCTGGAGAACGCGGAGACCGTGGTCGCCGCAGAGGCCACCGCCGCCGCCCAGATCGTGCGTGACGCCCAGGCGTTCCCGGCCGCCGACCGCGACCGGGTGAACCACGCCGTCGACGGGTACGTGCACGCCGTGGTCGAGCAGCAGTGGCCGCTGATGCGGTCCGGCCAGGGCGACTACAACCGCACCGCCGCCAAACTGGAGGCGGTCTACCAGTCGCTGCAGGCCTACCAGCCCGACACCCACTCCGAGCAGACCTTCTACGACCAGGCGGTGGACAGCGCCGGCCAGGTCACCGCCCAGCGCCGGGCCAGGATCACCCAGAGCGGACAGCAGTTGCCGGGCCTGCTCCAGATCCTGGTGTACGGCGGCGCGGTGGTGATCCTGCCGCTCACCTTCCTCTACGGCATCCGCAGCCGCCGCATCCAACTGCTGTTCGTCGGCTCGGTCGCGGCGCTGATCGGCTTCAGCCTGCTGCTGGTGCTCGTCCTCGACCGGCCGTTCGCCGGGGAGTTGAGCGTCAGCCCGAGCCCGTTCAAGGAGGGCGCGCTCACCAGGTTCTGGGACGGTCCGGCGACCTCCGGCCCGGGAGTGGCGGACGCACCGGCACCGAAGTGACCGGGCCGCGGCGGCTCAGGCGTCCGGCCCCTGCGCCCGCAGGCGCCGGACGTTCTCCAGCGAGTCGCGCAGTTCGTCCAGCCACGACTCCGAGTGCTTCTGGACGAGACGGACGCACCAGCCCAGCGCCTCGCTCCGGCTGCGCGCCACCCCGGCCTCGACCAGGGTGTCCAGCACCTGCCGCTCCGGCTGCCGCAGCCGGGTCATCACCGGCGCCGACACCGTGGTGAACAGCCCCCGGAGGCCGTCGCACTCGGCACCCCAGGACACCTTCCGGCCGTACCGCCGCTCGGCCTCCCGCGCGACGGCCATCCGCGCCTCCCGCGTCCGCTCCCGGAACTCCGCGATCCGTCCCTCGACCGCCGCCTCCCGCTCGGCGTCCGACACCCCGTCCGCCAACTCCGGCGGCGGAATCCGCCCGATCACCGTGATCTCCTCCCGGTCCACGGTGATCTCCACCAACTCGCTGTACAGCCCGTCCGGCAGCCGCCCGGTGAACCAGCCGCGCAGGGCCTCCTGCTCCGACGTAATCATGTAATCATCATTACTCCGCACGCCTCCCACCGCAAGGGCCGGGGCGGCCGCGGGCTCGGTGTCGCCGTCGACGACAATGCCCCGGTGAAGACGTGGACCGATCGGCTGCCGCAGATCCCCTACCCGGACCGGGGTCTGCCGGCGGAGGGGCCGTGGATGACGTTCGAGGAGGCCGCGTCGCGTCTCGGCATCGGCGCCTACCACCTGAACGTGCTGACGTCCGTCACCCACCGGATCGGCCTGGTCCGCACCACGGGCACGGAACTCGCCGTCACCCGGGCCGGTGTCGAGGCGGAACTCGCCTGGCGGGCCACCGCGAGCACCGGGCAGAAGCTCCGGCGCCTGCTCAAGGACACCCTCGCCGCCCTGTGAGCTCCCGGCCCGGCGGCTCACCCGGGAACGGGCCTGCCGCACGGTGGCGCCGCCCGCGAAACCGACCGCCCGATCCCCGTCGTACCCCTCGGGGGTCGACGGGGATCGGGCGGCGGGGTGGGTCAGCCCAGGCCGTGGACGCGCTTGTACTCGAGGGCGTAGGCGAGCTTGCCGGGCTTGGGGTCGGAGTACGGCTTGCTCAGCTTGTCGAACTCGCCCTTGTCGGCGGCCTTGCCCGCGTTCCACTGGTCCAGTGCGCCGAGGTCGGCGGCGTCGAAGCCGCTGTCGACGACGGCGTCCTTCGGCAGCGCGGTCATCGCCCGGGTCAGGCCCTGGACGGTGCCGAGGTAGCTGCCGAGGTCGTTCG
Organism: Kitasatospora arboriphila; assembly: GCF_039528095.1. Lineage (NCBI taxonomy): Bacteria > Bacillati > Actinomycetota > Actinomycetes > Kitasatosporales > Streptomycetaceae > Kitasatospora > Kitasatospora arboriphila. Next base: position 20,010 of record NZ_BAAALD010000065.1, on the reverse strand, counting down.
GGTTCCAGCCGGACAGGTCGACGGCGTTCGTGTCGCGGACCCAGCTGCCCCAGTAGAACTCCTGGAACGGCAGGTCGTTCTGCGTGTAGCCGATGTCGCGGCCGAAGTAGAGCAGGCCGCGGTACTTGTCGTCGCCGAAGTCGGCCAGCCCGACACCGGTCGGCAGCTTGTTGACCGCGACCGGAGCGCCCTCGGGGTCGCGCAGGTAGACCCACTTGTGCGCCTGCATCTCGTCCCAGAACGCCTGGCGGGTGAGGTCGCTGTAGTTGGCCAGCACCCGCAGCCGGACGTGCAGGTCGGCGCCGCCGTCGGGGGTCTCGTAGAAGGCCGTGAGGGTGTGGTGCCCGTCGGTGAGGAACGGCTCGCCGTGCGGGCCGATGACGACGGTCTTCATCGGCGCGACGCTGTCCGCCGTCTCGGCGCCGACGGGGAGCCGGCAGGTGAAGGAGGACGGGTCGTCCAGGCGCGCACCGGGCTGCGCGGCGACGGCGTCGATGCGGCCGTCGGCCTCGCACCAGTCGCTGAACTTCTTGTTGATCGCGTCCTTGCCGAGGGTGTAGCGGCCGAGCTTGTAGTACACCTCGTCGTAGCCCAGCGAGGGCTGGGTCGGGTGCACGTCGCCGATGCGGACGTCGAGCAGCTCGCCGGGTTCGGCGCACAGGTACTGCGCGAACGGCGTGGAGCGGTTGTCGTGGTGACAGAACGAGGGGCGGGTGCCCGGCGCGCCGGGGGCCTCGGGCGCGGCCGGCGCGGCCACGACGACCGCGACGACGGCCGCGCCGAGAGCCGCGGTACGGCGGGACGGGGGGACGACTCTCATGGCACTCCTCGTATCGGGACGGATCCGCCGGTGAGCGTGGCAGCGGTCGGCCAACGGCCGCCGTCGCGTCCGCGACCTCCCGGGGAACCCGGGGCGACGATCGCGGTGCCGTGCCCGCCGCACGACCCGGACGACCGGCGGGCGACCCGCGCACCGCTGCGGGACTGAACGCGGCGCGGCGCCCGTACGTACCCCTTTCGCGCGCGAGTGCCGCGAGCAGGCCCCGCCGGGCGGGCTCGGCGCGGTGATCGGGGTGGAGGCGCAGCTGGAGCGCTGGACGGCTGCCGGCCGGAGCGCCCGCCTCGTCCAGTGGCGCCGCCCGTCCGTCCGTGCCTCGCTCGTGGCCGTGGCCGAGGCGTCCGTCCTGCACCCGGCGCACCGTCCCGGCGGGGCCCGCGTCAACGTCCACTCGGTGTTCGCCGCGGCGTTCGGTCTCGCCGGGATGCGCCGGCACGCCCACCGGCACTTCGAGGAGCTCGGCGGGTTCGGCTCCCGCTACCCGTGGGAGTCGCTCTACGCGCTCCCCGCCGCGGAACCGATCCGGCACGGGCCCGCCGCCCTGCGCGCGCCCGGCCGCCGCGGGGGCCGGCCCCCGCGGGGCGGCGCCTGACCCGGTGGGGGCCGGAGCGGATCCGAGGATGCAGATGCGTGCGCCGCGCACGCTTCTGCGGTACAGTCATAAGCGTGCTTCAGGCACGCATCTCCCCTCGATCCACAGCGGGACGCTCCCGCACGCCACCGGAGGAACCGCCATGACCCGCACCGACATCCGTACCGACATCCGCGCCGCCCTCACCGACCTGCTCCTCACCCCGGGCCTCGACCTGGACGAGGCCGCCGACCGGCACTTCGCCCCCGACTACCGCCAGCGCACCGACGGCGACTGGGCCGACCGCACCGAGTTCCTCGCCCACATCGCCCACCTGCGCACCGTCGTCGCCGGCGGCTCGGTCGAGGTGCACGACGAGCTCTCCTCCGGCGACCGGTACGCCGACCGCCACACCATGGAGATCGTCAAGACCGACGGGTCCACCGTCCGCATCGAGGTCTACGTCTTCGCCGAGTTCGCCCCCGACGGCCGCTTCCGCCGCATCGAGGAGACCACCCTCATGCTCCAGGGCGCCGAAGCCGACCGGAACCTCGGCAGCGCCCGCTGACCCGGCACGGCCCGCGTCGACGGGAATCCGTCTCCGCGGTGTCGACGCGGGCGGCCGACGGCTGGTCGGACGGTGCCCTGGGAGAGCGCACGCACGGGGGGACTCGTGGCAAGGCAGACCGTCATCGGCCTGGTGGGAATCGTCGTCGTGGTGGGCGCGGTCGCGGCCGTCGTCACCGTCCGGCGGACGGGCTCGCCCTTCCCGGAGCCGACGGACCCCGAAGTCGCCCCGCCGCCCGGGCCGGACTGCGCGACCTGCGGCCACCGTGCGCACCGCGGCCACTGCTCCGAGTGGACCTCGGCTTCGGGGGACGTCCACGACGGCGCCGGCCACCGGGTCGGCAACCGGAACGAGACGTACTGCGACTGCCGCACGTACCGCACCGGGCCCTGGCCGCCGTGCACCGTCTGCGGCCACGGCCGGAGCGGGCACCACATGCTCCTCAGGTGCCGGCACGTCCAGGACAAGGGCCACCGCAACGAGAGCGCCTGCCCCTGCGGGGGTTACCGCGCCGAGCCCGGGCCGAAGCCCGCCCACTACCCGGAGGCGCTGCGGGCACAGGCCCGGCGCCGCCACGACCGCGGGTGACCCCGCGGCGTCCCCCACCTCGACGGCGAAGGGCCGCCGCTAACGCCGCGCTCGGGTCACGGGCCCCACGGCAGGGGGACGGCGTGGTCGGGCAGGGCGTCCAGGATCGCCTCGACGGCGGCCGCGGCACCCTCGACCTCCCGGACGCGGCCGTCGGCGGAGGCCACCTCGAAGCGGCCGTTGCCGAGCGGTCTGGTGCTCGGAAGATCGCTGCAGATGGGTGGCACGGCCCGCCGGCTGAGGGTGAACCAGTGCATGGACTTTCCGGGCGACAGGGCCCGCAGGCGCGGCTGTTCGAAGGCGGCCCCGACGAGGGCCCGCCAGTCGGGCTGCTGCCACCGTTCGGCGTACCGGTCGGCGACCTGGTGCAGCAGCTGCCACCGTTCCGCCACTTCCTCGCCGTGCTCACGGGTCTCGGCCACGGCCCGGACCATCAGGAAGGGCCACCGGGCAGCGAGTTCGCGCGGTTCGGCCCCCTGGATCCAGGACCGCACGGCACCGGCGACCTCGGAGAGTTCCTGCGTGCTCCCCGAGGCCCGGTGGATTCCGTGCGCCCAGCAGTCGACCACGAACCCGCACCCGCCGCCCGGCAGCATCACGACGCTCGCCGAGCGGCCGTCGGCCTCCACCCTCGCCGCCCCGTGGCACCGGCCCGGTGAGGACCCCGGTGAGGACGTCATCGGCCCGACCCGGAGCCCCGGGCCCGCGCGGTCGACCGCCGCCTGGAGGGCGTTCTGCACCGAACCGGCCCTCACCACCTCGGGACGGAGCGCCGCGTACGCGGGCAGGGGGCCGCCGTCATCGACCGGCGGTGCACCTGAAGGCTGTTCGGACATGCGGCCGAGTCTGCCGGAGCGGCCCGCCACCGGGACGGTGCTACGGACTCCACGTCAGGTCCGTTCCGCCGGCGGCCTCGATCAGCCAGCGCAGCGACCCGCTGCCGAACGGCCAGCCGGTGGTCTCCACCTGGACCCGGCCGGTGCCCGGCCCGTCGGTTCCCGCGTGCCACCACCACCAGCCGCGGTCGCCACCGCCGCCGTCCTCGGTCGGGTCGAAGCAGTGCAGCCAGTCCGACAGCGTCCACGGCTCCCGATCGGCGGCCGCCCGTTGCTCCGGCGTCATCGCCCGCCACTGGCGCAGCCATTCCTCGGCGTCGAAGGGCGGCGCGCCAGGTTCCGGCTCGACGGGCTCCGGCGCGCATCGCCGGACGAACCAGGCCGGGAGCAGCTGCGGCCACTGCTCGGCCGCGGGCCAGTCGTCCGTCCGCCCGACCACGCTGCGCAGGACGGCACGCGCGCCGGCGACGACCCGGGCCGGGTCCGCGGCGGTGAACCGGACCCGTACGAGGAACGGCCGTGCCCGGTCGTCCTCGGGCCCCGGCCCGGACCGAAGCCGCCGCAGCTCGTCCTCCGCAATCCCCATGCGGAGGAGTGTGCACCACCTCCGACCTCGCGAACCTCTGGGGTTCCTCAAGTTCCTTGCCGTGTACGGAACAGGCCCAGCACCATGATCGGTATGACTGGATTCCTGGGAGTGAACACCAAGCACAACGTCGTCGTGGTCGTCCGGGACGCCGACGTGGTCTCCGCGGCCCTGGCCGGGGCGCTGGCCGAGGCGACGCCCGAGGAGCGCCCGGGCCTGGAACGCGCCGCCGCACTCGTCGAGGCCACCGCCGCCGCCGACGAGACCCGGCTGCGCGCCCGCTGGGTCCGTGCCCGGCTGGCCGCCGTCGGCTTCACCGGTGCCGTCGACTCGGTCGCCGCGGTGAGGGCGCTGCGCAAGGCGGAGCCGCGGCTGAGCCTGCTGGCGGCGGTGCAGTTGCAGAAGGACGCGGTGGCGGAGCCCGAGTGACCCGGCACGGCCGGCACCGCCCCGGTACCGCCCCGGCGCCTCCCCGGGCGACGACGCGTCAGCGGAACCGGTGCAGGTTCTCGCCGAGGAAGGCCCCCAGGGTGCGCGGGGCGCGCCCGGTGAGGCGGTGGAAGGTGCCGTCCGGCATCTCCTCACGGTCCACGGCGAGTTGCTGGATCTCCACCACATGCGTGGCCAGCCAGTCCGGCATGCCGGCCCGGCCGACCAGGTGGGCCTTGAGCCCGGACGGGCCCAGATCGAGGTAGCGGATCGGGCGGCCGAGCAACTCCCCCAGCAGTGCGGCGAGTTCCGGGTGGCTGTAGGCCCGCCCGCCGGTGAGCGGGTACGTGCCGCCGGCCGCTTCCGGGCGGGTGAGGACTTCGGCCGCGGCGTCCCCGACGTCCCGGACGTCCACGTAGTTGCACCGGGCGCCACCCGTCGCGCCGTGCACCACCCCGGCGGCGGCTATGCCGGGGGCCAGCAGCAGCAGCTTCTGCATGAAGGCGTACGGCCGCAGCACGGTCGTGGTGATGCCGGTGGACCGCAGCCGTTCCTCGATCAGGTGGTGGCCGCGGGAGACGGCGACGGGCGAGTCCGGCTCGGCCGCGGGCGCGGAGACCTTGACGACGTGCTGCACGCCGCAGTCGACGGCCGCCTCGATCGCGTTCAGCTCGTACCGGACCTGGTCCGGGGAGTTGGCCATGGTGAGGAAGAGCTGCTGCGCGCCGTGGAAGGCCGTCCGCAGCGAGCCGGGGTCGGCGGCGTCGACCGGGTGGATCGCCGTACGGGCGCGCGTGTGCGGGTCGAGGGCGGCGGCCAGCCGGGCGGGGTCGCGGCTGAGGGCGCGGACCGGCGCGCCGAGGGCGGCGAAAGCGGCGAGGCTGCGCAGGGTGGCGCCTCCGGTGGCGCCGGCGGCGCCCATGACGACGATCACGAGGTGTGCCTTTCGGGTCGGGGTGCGGTGGGGAGCCGGTGCGCCGCGGTGCGGGCCGGGCGGCTGCGGCGCCCGCGCCAGGTGGTGACGGCGGCGGCGACCGCGGCGGAGACCGGCAGGTCGACGGTCAGTCGGCGGGGCCACGGGCTGTCGGCGAGGGCCGGGACCTGCGGCAGCCAGTGGGCCGCGGCGAGGCCGACGGCCAGGCCGAGCGCCGCGGCGGCGAGCGCCAGGACGGCGGCGGCGGCCGCCGCCGGGGTCCGGGCGGGCCGGGCGCGGACGGGTCGGGGGGGGAGCGCCGACCGACATGGCTACGATCCGACTTGCCAGGCCGGGGGCCGCGGGGGCCAGCCCCAGCGCGGGGGGGGCGGGCGCCCGGGCGGTCGGGCCGGGCGGGGCGCGGACGGGTCGGCGGCGCAGCACGGCGCCGAGGGCGGCGGCCAGCAGGGCGGAGGTGGCGCCGATGGTGGTGAGTGCCGCGGCCACCAGGTGCGGCTGCCGGGTGACGGCCCCGCCGATTCCTGCCGTCACGGCAGGCATGGCGTAGGCGGCCAGGACCTCGCGCCACAGGACGAACGGCGGGGGTGCGCCGGGGTCCTTCTTGCTCATGGAACGTCCTCTCCCACTCTATGATTAGGAAGCTAACTACTTGTGCTTAGGTGCCTAACTATCTGGGCTGGAAAAAGGGCGGCCCGATTCCTCGGCCCGCCCGGGTGCGGTCAGCCGTCGGTGAGCGCGTCGATGCCCGCGACCACCCGGGCCAGCAGGCCGAGGAAGGTGGCGCGCTCCTCCGCGGAGAGCCCGCCGACCAGCGCCTGCATCCGGGCGAAGTGCTCGGGAGCCAGGTCGCGCAGCTTGTCGGCGCCGCGCGCGGTGAGGATCACCACGTTGCCGCGCCCGTCCTCGGTGGACGGCCGGCGGGCCACCAGGCCCTCCCGCTCCAGGCCGTCGACCAGGCCCGTCACCGTCGCCCGGGACACGCCGAGGCTCGCCGCGAGCTGCGAGGGCGACTTCTCGCCGCCGTGGTCCTCCAGGTCGGCCAGCAGCCGGTAGCGGCCGGTGGAGAGGCCGAAGCGGCCGAAGTGCACCTCGCCGGCCTGGCCGATCCGGGCGCCCGCCGCCATCAGCCGCGCCGCGACCAGGACCGCCTGCGGATCGGCGGTGAGGCCGTAGCGGGCGATCTGACGGCGGGCCTGCTCAAGGGTGGGCGCGCCGAGGCCGGTCTCGGGATGCTGGGTCACGAGAAGTACTATGGAGCCTAACCAGATCCATGGTCAAGCCCGGCCGCCCCCCGTCCGCGGACGCACCGTCCGGCGCAGCCACCACCACGGAACGGCCCCGGCGGACCCGCCGCGGCACCGTGCCGGTCGAACGGTTCTCGGCAGGTCCAACGGCCGTGCGGCGACGGTTCGTTCCCGGAATCGATGTGACATTGCGCCCAGCCTGCCGCCCTGTCGCGGCACCCCGTTGCCGCCCCATACTCCAGGACCTGACGGACCGACGGGTGGAGGAGCACGATGAGCACGGCGGACACGGCGAACACGGCGAACACGGCAGCGGCGGCGGGGACGTGGAAGCTCGGCGACCTGGAGGTGAACCGCATCGGCTACGGCACGATGCGGCTCACCGGCAACGGCATGATGGGGAACTCCGACGGCGCGCCGATCGACCGCGACGCCGCCGTCCGGCTGCTGCTCGACGCCTTCGAGCAGGGGGTCGACCACGTCGACACGGCGGCGTTCTACTTCTCCCCGCTGCGCTCCGCGAACGAGCTCCTCAACCGGGCCCTCGCGTCCTGGCGGGAGGACGTGGTGGTGGTGACCAAGGTCGGCCCGGGGCGCGACCCCTCGGGCGAGTGGCTGACCATGGCCCGCCCCGACCAGCTGCGCGGCCAGGTCGAGGAGAACCTGCGCCAGCTCGGCCGGGACCACCTCGACGTGGTCAACCTGCGCCGCAACGGGCCCGGCACGGACTCGATCGCCGAGCACTTCGGCGCGCTCGCCGAGCTGCGCGCGGCCGGCCTCGTCCGGCACCTCGGGCTCTCCAACGTCCGTCCCGAGCACGTGGCCGAGGCCCGTACCGTCGCTCCCGTGGTCTGCGTGCAGAACTCCTACGGCGTGGACCGGCGCCGCGCCGACGGGACCGGGCTGGTGGACCTCTGCCGGGAGCTGGGCATCGCCTTCGTCCCGTACTTCGCCGTCGCCGGGCTGCGCAGCGAGGCGGGCGCCGCCCGGGAGCAGGACGCACGGGTCCTCGCGGTCGCCCGTGTGCACGACGCGACCCCGGCGCAGGTGCGGCTCGCCTGGACGCTGCACCGCGGCCCGCACGTCCTGGCCATCCCCGGCACCAGGGACCGGGCGCACCTCGCCGAGAACATCGCCGCCGGGGCGCTGCGCCTGACCGGGGCGGACCTCGCCCTCCTCGACGGGCCGGGCGGGGCCGACGGCTGACCGCGCCCGGCCGGGGTGAGGGAGGCCGGGCGGCGGACGGGCCGTCCCGGCGTTCCGGTCAGGGCAGGACCTCCACGTACCCCTCGGTGCCGTGCACGCGGATCCGCTGCCCGTCCCGGATCAGCCGGGTGGCCCGGTCCACGCCCACCACGGCCGGCAGGCCGTACTCCCGGGCGATCACCGCGCCGTGCGTCATCAGGCCGCCCACCTCGGTCACCAGGCCCGCGATCCCGACGAACAGCGGCGACCAGCTGGGGTCGGTGAAGGTCGTGACCAGGATGTCGCCCGCTTCGAGTTCGGCGTCCGCCAGGTCGAGGACGACGCGGGCCCTCCCCTCGACGGTGCCGGCCGAGACGGGCACGCCGATCAGGGCGCCGGCCGGCGCGTCGTCGCGCCGGTACGCCCCGGTGAGGGCCTCGCCGTCCGAGGTGAGCACCCGGGGCGGGGTGAGCGCGTGGTACGACCGGAACGCCTCCTTGCGCTGCCGGACGAGCCGTCCGTCCACCCGGTTCGAGCGGACGGCGTCGTGGAACTCCTGGAAGGTGAGGTAGAAGACGTCCTCCCGCTCGGGGAGCACGCCCGCCCGCACGAGGCGGTCGGCCTCCGCCAGCAGGGCCCGCTTGTAGACGGCGTAGCGGCTGATGATGCCGTACTTCGGGTACTCCCGGTACCCGATGAAGGTGCGGACCCGGTCGATCATCCGCTTGGTCTCCTCGGCCTTCCGCTCGCCGTCCGGCAGGGCGCGCAGGCGCGACAGCACGTCCCGTTCCTTCTCCTGCGCCTTCCGCCGCCCCTGCTCGAAGCGCCGTTCGGCGGCGCCCGGCTCGAAGTTCCTGACGTGGTCGAGGATCACGGGCACGAGCGTGGCGGGGCGCTCGCGCCAGCGCGGCCTGGTGATGTCGATCTCGCCGACGCAGCGCATGCCGTACCGGTCGAGGTAGTCCTCGACGGCGTCGCGCGCCCGCTCCCCGCCCGCGAGCCCCACCAGCCCGTCCAGGAAGTCCTGCTCCTCGGCGTCCGCTGCGCCCTCGCCGTGGACGTCCTGAACGCCCCGGACCTCCTGGACGTCCTGAACGCCCTGGAGGTACGCCACCACCTCCGGGTACGGGCGGATCGCGTCCGCGACGTCGAGCAGCGCCAGCCCCATCCGGGAGGTGATGTTGCCGGGTGCGGAGAGCGTGAGCGTGTCGGCCGCGTTCTTCTCCCCCAGCCACTCCTGGAGGGTGTCGTTGAGCCACCACGTGGCCTCCATGCCCGCCATGATCGCCTGCATGCTCAGCGGATCGGCGAGGACCCGCTTGTGCTCCTCGAAGGCCTCCAGCAGGAAGTCGAACAGCGCCGGTCCGGTCCTGGTCCGGATGTCGTGCTCCAGCGCGGCGACGGACGCCCGGCTGCGCTCGATCAGCCCGGCGACGATCGCCGGATCGGTGTCGATCGGGGTGGGCGGGCTCCCGGCCGGCGGCCCGCCGGGGCCCGCGTCCGGGAGCGACGGGACGAAGCCGTCGCGGTCGAGGACGGTCTCCAGCGCGTCCCTGACCAGCGGATCGCCCTTCCCCAGGACGTCCAGCAGGCCGGCACGGCTCACGGGCGAGGCCAGGCGCCGGGTGACGTCGACGAACAGCCGCCCGCCGGCCTCGTGCATCGGCACCATGGCCGTCAGCCGCCACATGGACAGCCCGAGCGGCCTCATGGGGTCGGTCATCATCTGCCCGTGGCCGACGGAGACGTAGACGTGGTTCTCCCGGTCGCCGATCTCGGGGACGGGGAACAGCGTCGTGATCGGCCGGCTCTGGACGATCCGGAACCCGTCGTCGGCCAGGCACCATTCGACGTCCTGCGGGCGGCCGAAGTGCGCTTCGATCCGCCGTCCTAGCCGGACGAGCTCGACGGCCTGTTCGTCCGTCAGGGCCGGCTGCTCCTGCAGCAGCGGGTCGACCGGCACCTCGTGCGTCCCGCCGTCCGGCAGGGCGCGGACGGCGCTGCGCTTGGCGGCGACCGCCCGGCCGACGACCTCGCCGTGCCGCACCGTGAAGACGTCCGGGTTCACCAGGCCGGAGACCAGCGCCTCGCCGAGGCCGAGGCCCGCGTCCACGGTGGCGACCTCCCGGTTGCCCGTGACGGGGTCGGCCGTGAACAGGACGCCGGACGCGTGCGGGACGACCATCCGCTGCACGACCACGGCCATGTCGACCGCGCGGTGGTCGATGCCGTTGCGCCGGCGGTAGGTCACGGCCCGCTCGGTGAAGAGCGAGGCCCAGCACCGGCTGACGTGCCGGAGGACCTCCGCCGGCCCGACGACGTTCAGGTAGGTGTCCTGCTGGCCGGCGAAGGAGGCCGTCGGCAGGTCCTCGGCCGTCGCGCTGGACCGGACGGCGCAGGCGGCCCGCTCGCCGAGCCGGGCGGCCGCACCGGTGATCGCCGCCGCGAGGCCGTCCGGGACGGCGGTCCCTTCGACCGTCCGGCGGATCTCCGCGCTGAGCGCGCGGATCGCGTCCCGGTCGTCCGGGTCCACCCTCGACAGCTCGTCGAGCAGCCCGTCGACCGCCGGCGCCTCCGCCAGGATCCGGCGGAAGGCGTCCGTCGTCACGCAGAAGCCGCCCGGCACGCGGACGCCCTCGATCCGCGTCAGCGCGCCCAGGTGCGCGCCCTTGCCGCCGACGAGCGCGAGCTGCCCCTCGTCGACCTCGTGAAGATCCACCACGTACTGCTCCGTCACCGGCGCCTCCACCTCCGTCGGACCTCCTGCCACTCACATGCCGTACCCCGTTTCCGCAGGTTGCGGCACCGGCCGACGATTCTCCGCCCCCACCGGGGCCTTGCGGCAAGCCCCCCGGCCCGCTGTACGGTGAGAGTGGCGAGGAGAGGGCTCTCCTTGCCTTCGCGTTTCCCGCCGTCCGGCGGTACCGGACCGGACGGACCGTCAGGGTGCGGTGCCAACAGGGCTCGAAGGGCCTACGCGGGCGCCGACCGAACGGTTGGTGTGCGATAGGTTGGCCGCCATGACCGACTTCGAACACGCTGCCTGGCCGCCCGCCCCGATCAGGACGGAGCGGCTCGTGCTCCGCGAGTCCGGGGCCGGGGACCGGGCGGCGTTCGTCCGGCTGTTCGCCTCGCCGGAGGTGGGCACCTTCATCGGCGGCCACCGGCCGCAGGACGAGCTGGAGCGCGCCATGCCCGAGGTGCCCGGGCGGCGCCCCGGCCTCTTCGTGGTCGACCTCGGCGGGGCGATGATCGGCATGATCACGCTCGACGCCCGCGACGCCGGACGTCCGGGCCACGTCCGCCCGGACGGCGCCGAGGCCGACCTCGGCTACCTGTTCCTGCCGGAGTCCTGGGGGCACGGCTACGCCGCCGAGGCGTGCGCGGCCGCGCTCGACTGGTTCGCCGGGACGCGCCCCGGGGAGCCGGTGGTGCTGTGCACCCGGACCGCCAACGACCGTGCGATGAACCTCGCGGCGAAGCTCGGGTTCACCGAGGTGGAACGGTTCGAGGAGTACGGCGCCGAGCAGTGGTTCGGCGTGCGGCACTCCCGCGCGGCATCCGGCCGAGCAGCCTCCGACACCGCCTCCGCCTCGGACACCGAGGGCATGGCGCCGTCCGGACGATAATGGCCGGGGCCGCGGGCCTGCCGCGTCGGCGGCCCGGTCGACGGAGAGACGGAGGACGGATGACCCTGGAGGCGGGCCGGCGCGTGAGGCTGGCCGAGGACGTCGGGATCGGCGAGGCGGTCGCCGGGGAGCCCGCGGCCGTCGTCGGGTTCCTCTCGCTGGGCGCCGGGATCGAGGGCACCGTCGAGCGGGTGGACGGCGAGCTCCCGGAGAGCGACGGCGTGCGCGAGTACCAGCGGCTCAAGGCCCTGTACGAGGACTACGGGCACACCATGCCGGAGGCGAGCCGGACCCGGCTGGAGGCGCAGATCGCCGGCCTGGAGCCGGAGTGGGCCGCACACCGGGAGCGGGGCGACCGGGTGACGGTCCGGGTCCGCTGGGACAACGGCTTCGTCCTCGACGGCGCGCACCAGGACGTCCTCACCCCGCTGTGAGGGCGGACGTCCCGGTGCACCGGCGCCGGACGCCCCGGACCGGCGGCACCGTGACGTGCGGTCAGGCGAAGTAGTGGCCCTTCTCCAGGTCCTCGACGAGGCTCGGCTCCGAGGGGTGCCAGCCGAGCAGCTCACAGGTGAGCGTGCTGGAGGCGGGCTGGTCGACGGCCAGGATCCGGCCGAGGAAGCCGAAGTCCTCGGCGGGGACGGAGGCGGTCGGCAGGCCGAGGTGGCGGCGGGTCACCTCGGCGATCCCCCGGACCGGCACGCCCTCGTCGGCGACGGCGTGCAGCACGGACCCGGCCGGGGCCTGTTCGAGCGCGAGGCGGTACAGCCGCGCGGCGTCCCGGACGTGCACGGCGGGCCAGCGGCCCGCGCCGCCGCCGACGTAGCCGGAGACCCCCGTGCCCCGCGCGGTCGCGACCAGGTGGGCGACGAAGCCGTGGTCGCCGTCGCCGTGCACCGTCCGGGGCAGCCGCACGACGGACGGGCGGACGCCGCGTGCGGCCGCGTCGAGGGCCGCCCGGGCGTTCGCGTCCCGGCCGGCCGCGGGTGAGCCCGGGGCGGAGGTGTCGTGCTCGGTCGCGACCCGGCCGGGTACCGCGGGGGTGCCGGCGGTGACGACCAGGGGCCTGCCGGAGCCTTCGAGCGCGGCGGCCAGGGTCTCGACGGCGCGGGCGTCCGCCTGCACGGAGGCCTCGAAGCGGCTGAAGTCGTGGATGAAGGCGAGGTGGACGACCCCGTCGCAGTCGGCGGCCCCGGCGGTCAGGGCGTCGAGGTCGTCCAGGTCGCCGCGGAGCACCTCGGCTCCGGCGGCGGCGACGGCGGCGGCCGAGGAGTCGGACCTGGCGAGTCCGAGCACCTGGTGGCCTGCGCCGACGAGCTCGGGGACGAGGGCCGAGCCGATCCAGCCGGACGCGCCCGTGACGAATACCCGCATGGCGGTACCTCCAAAGTGATGACAGGTTCTGTCATCACAGTACAGGTGATGACAAGCCCTGTCATCACGTAGGATCACCGCATGGGTCGATGGGAGCCGAACGCACGCGGCAGGCTGGCGCAGGCGGCACTGGAGCTGTACGCCGAGCAGGGCTACGAGCAGACCACCGTGGGGGACATCACCGCCCGAGCCGGGCTGACCGAGCGCACCTTCTACCGGCACTTCGCCGACAAGCGCGAAGTGCTGTTCTTCGGCACGGAGATGGCGAAGGACCTGCTGGCCCGGACGGTCGCCGACGCACCGGCCGACGCCTCGGCGATGGACGCGGTGGGCGCCGCCCTCGAAGCCCTGGCCGCCGAGTTCCAGGAGAACGCCGACCGCGTCAGGACGCGGAACACCGTCGTGTCGGCCCACGCCGAACTCCGCGAACGCGAACTGATCAAGCTCGCCGGGCTCGCCGAGGCGATGGCCGAGGCGCTGCGCGCCCGCGGCACCCCGGACCCGGCCGCGAGCCTGGCCGCCGAGACGGGGATCGCCGTGTTCAAGGTCGCCTTCGTACGGTGGATCGACGACCCGGGCCGACCGGACCTGCCGGACGTCCTGCGGGCCTCGACCCGGGAACTGCGGACCGTCCTCACGGAGCACGCGTCCGCCTGAACGGGCCGCCACGACCCGGCACCGGCACCCGCCCGCCGTCGCGGCGGCGACGGCCTGACTGGTGGCCGGACCGAGTGCGGTCGGTGTGACGGCACACATGACGGGACGCGTGGACCGCCGGTTCCCGGGCCCGGCGTCGAACCGCGACGTGCCGCACCACCTGGGCCGGGACAGGGACCGGCGCCGTTCAGCCGTGGCCGAGGCGGGCGAGCCGTCGGAAGGTGAGGACGAGCGCCGCGGCCGCCACGGTGGCCGGCCCCGCGGCCCAGGTGGGTCCGACGGCCGCGCACAGGCCCAGACCGCCGGTGGCCGGGGCCGGCACGCCGACGGCCAGGGCCGGGAACCGCGGACGCCACCCGAGGCGGCGGACCGAGCGGCGGCTGCCGAGCAGTCCGTCCAGGGCCGGGTCGGTGCGGCGCAGGTGGCGTTCGATCCGGTCGAGGGTCCGCGCCTCGTACTCCGTCAGCGGCGTGCTCACGCCTGCCTCCCTCCTCGATCGGGTCAGAGCGGGCGACCGCCGGCACGGTCCGGCGGCCGGTCGGACTGCTCCGCCGGCCGGCGGGCCTGCGCGGTGGTCTCGCGGACGACCGTCCAGGCGTCGGCGACGGGGCCGAGGTGGCCGAGCTTGTCGGGGTTGAGCACCGAGCGGATCGTCTGGATCCGGCCGCCGAGGACGTCCAGCGCCAGCGTGCCGACGACCCTGCCGTCCCGGTCGCGGACGATCGCGCCGGGCTGCCCGTTGACGGTGTGCGGCTCCACCACGCGCCCCCGGGCCACCAGCTGCGGGACGAGCCGCCGCCCCAGGACCCCGCTCCCACCTGCCACGAACACACGCATGACCCTCTGCCTCCCGGTTCGGAACGTCGCTTCGGAACGTCGCTTCCGAACCCGGGACGAGACAACCCGGCCGTCTGTGACACGGCCGGGCCGGCGCGTGGTCGTTCACGGGAGCCCGGCCGGTGCTCCGGGTGTGCGCGCCGAGCGTCCGGGCGCCGGCCTGCCGCCGGTACCGTCCCGGTCCGCGGCGCGCGGGCGACCGGGTCAGTGGCCCGCGGGGTTCAGGATCTCCTTCACGACCGCCTCGGTGCCGGACATGACGTGATGGGCGGCCCAGCCCGCCAGGATCAGGGCGCTGAACAGGACCCAGCCGCCAGGTCCGCCGTCCGCCTGGAGCGTCGACCCGTCCCGCACCGGCTCGCCGCTCTCGGTGGCGGGTGAGCGCACCATGTCCCCGGCGATGCGGCCCAGCCCGGCGAGGGCGTGCCCGGCGCCGACGAGCGCCGTGCCGGTGACACCGATGGTGAGCCACCCTGCTCGGCCGATCTCGTCCATGATGCTCACTGCTCCTCGGCCCGTGGGACGCACAGCGGGAGGGCGTCCCACCTTCGCCTCGGTCCTCGGCCGGGCGGGGGCCGTCCGAGAGGGTCGGCGGGGGCGGACCGGGTGGGCCGTCGGACCCCGTCGGCGGTGCCCGAAGGGCTCAGCTGCCGTCCGGGCGTCGGCCCCGACGCGAGTTCTCTCGATGTATACACTCGATGTATACGCCTGGGGTATGGTCGTCCCATGAGTGTTCCCCTGACCCTTCTCGGGCTGCTGGAGCGTGAGCCCAGCCACGGATACGACCTCAAGCGGGACTACGACGCACTGTTCGGGCGCGACAAGCCGCTGCCGTACGGGCAGGTCTACGCGACGCTGAGCCGGCTCGCACGGGACGGCAAGGTGGTGGCCGGCGAGGCCGAACCGGGCGGCGGCCCCGAGCGCAAGCGGTACGTCATCACCGAGGCGGGGGTGACGGAGTTCGAGACCTGGCTCGCGGAGCCCGTCGCCCCCGAACCCACCCTGCAGACCGTCCTGTTCACCAAGGTCGTGCTGGCCCTGATGCTCGGCCGGGACGCCGAGCAGTACCTCGACGCCCAGCGTGCGGCGCACATGCAACGGATGCGCGAACTCACCGAACTGCGCCGCAGCGGCGCCCTGTTGGACGCCCTGCTGGCCGACCACGGGCTGTTCCGGCTGGAGGCCGACCTGCGCTGGATCGACCTCACCGCGGCCCGGCTGGACGCGATCGCCCAGGCGGTGCGGCCATGACGGACGCCCTGATCGAGGCCCGCGGGGTGAACCTCGCCTTCGGCGAGACCCCGGCGCTGCGCGGCGCGGACCTCGCGGTCGGCGCGGGCGAGATCCTCGCCGTGATGGGGCCGAGCGGCTCCGGCAAGTCCACGCTGTTGCACTGCCTGGCCGGCATCCTCACCCCGGACTCCGGCGAGATCCACTTCGACGGCCGGCGGATCGACCGCCTCGGCGAGACCGAGCGCAGCGCGCTGCGCCGCGACGGCTTCGGCTTCGTCTTCCAGTTCGGCCAGCTCGTACCGGAGTTGACCGCCGAGGAGAACGTCGCACTGCCGCTGCTGCTGGGCGGCACCCGGCGCGCGGCGGCGCTCGCCGAGGCCCGCCCGTGGTTCGCCCGGCTCGGCCTGGACGGCCTGGAGCGACGTAGGTCCGGCGAGTTGTCGGGCGGCCAGGCGCAGCGGGTGGCGCTGGCCCGCGGCCTGGTGACCCGCCCGCGGGTGCTGTTCGCCGACGAGCCGACCGGCGCGCTGGACTCGCTGACCGGCGAGCAGGTGATGGAGCTGATGGTGGGCGCCGCACGCGAACAGGGCACCACCGTGGTCCTGGTGACGCACGAACCGCGGGTGGCGGCGTACGCGCACCGCGAGGCGGTCGTCCGGGACGGCCGGGTGACCTCGCTCCCCGTGGATCGGATCGCGTCGTGATCGCGCTGGCACTGCGGCTCTCGGTGAGCGGCGGACGCGAGGCGCTGGCCCGGCTGGTCTCGATCGCGGCGGCGGTGGCGGTCGGCGTGGCGCTGCTGCTGTCGACGCTGGCCGGGATCAACGCCGTCGGCTCCTCCAACGAACGGCAGTTGTGGTGGAACACCGGTGCCGCGGCCCGGACGGCGAGCGCCCCGGTCGACCCGCTGTGGTGGCGGGCCCACGACGACCACTACGACGGCAAGCCGATCTTCGAGGTGGACGTGGCCGCCACCGGCCCCACCTCACCGGTGCCGCCGGGGATGACGGCGCTTCCGGCACCCGGGGAGTACTGGGCATCGCCCGCGCTGGTGAAGCTCGTGGCGGCCGTCCCCTCCGCCGAACTCGGCGACCGGTTCCCCGGCAGGCTCGCCGGCGTGCTCGGCGATGCCGCACTGGCCTCGCCGGACTCGCTGATCGCGGTGGTGGGCCGCCCGGTCGACCGGCTCCGGGCGGCACCCGGCGCCCGGGCGGTGACGACGATCGCGGACGCCCTGCCGACGAAGTGCGCCGACGACTGCCCGGGCGCGGGGGTGCGCGGCGACGCGATGACGCTGATCCTCTCCGTGGTCGCGGGGGCGCTGATCTTCCCGGTGCTGGTGTTCATCGGGACGGCGACCCGGCTGTCGGCGGGCCGCCGCGAGCAGCGGTTCGCCGCGATGCGGCTGGTGGGCGCGACCCCCGGCCAGGTGGCGCTGATCTCGGCGGTGGAGTCGACGCTGGCGGCGGTGGCGGGCACGGCGGCGGGCTTCGCACTGTTCGCGGCGCTCCGCCCCCTGGTGGCGCAGGTGCCGTTCACCGGGGACCGCTACTTCACCGACGACCTGACCCTGCACGTGGTGCAGGTGCTCGCGGTGGCACTGGGCGTGCCGGTCGCGGCGGCGGTGTCGGCACGGCTGGCGCTGCGCCGGGTCTCGGTGTCGCCGCTGGGGGTCAGCCGGCGGGTGACGCCGCGGCCGCCGCAGGCGTGGCGGCTGCTGCCGCTGGCGGCCGGGATCGGCGAGCTGGCCTGGTTCGTGGACCGGCGTCCGGAGACGACCGACGGCCAGACCTGGGCGTACCTGTCCGGGTTCGTGCTGGTGATGCTGGGCCTGGTGGTCGCCGGGCCGTGGCTGACGATGGCCGCGGCACGGCTGGTCGCCCGACGCACCTCGCGTCCGGCCTCACTGATCGCGGTACGGCGGCTGGCGGACGATCCGAAGGCGGGCTTCCGGTCGGTGAGCGGCCTCGTGCTGGCGCTCTTCGTGACGAGCGCCACCGTCGGGATCATCGGCACCATCAACGCCAACCGCGGTGTGCTGAGCGGCGATCCGCAGACCCGCGCGGCGGTGCAGCACGGTGCGATGCTGGAGGACCCGCCGATGGCGGACCGGGTGCCGGAGGCGGTGCTCGCGGGGTTGCAGGCGGTGCCGGGGTACCGCGGCGCGGTGGTGGTGCACGCCAACCCGGCCCGGGTGGCGGCCGATCCGGCCGATCCGCGGCCGTGGGCGCCGGCCCTGGTGCTCTGCTCCGAACTCGCGGGCACCCCGGTGGTCGGCGGCTGCGCACCGGGGGCGGAGGTCGCGGCCGTCCCGATGTACCAGTTCCTCGACCTGCGGACGGCGGACGCCCGGCAGTGGCCCACCGCCCCCGTCACCCCGGCCCAACTGGCGGCGCTGCCCGTGCAGATGGTCTACGTGACGACCGACGGGTCGACGGCGGCGACGGAGCGGGTGCGGACGGTGCTCGGCCGGGCCTTCCCCGACCACGGGTCGCGGATGGTGAAGGACTGGGGCAGCGACCAGCAGCGGCAGTTGGCCGGCTTCCGGCAGCTGGCGAACGTGGTCATCCTCACCACCCTGCCGATCGCGGGCTGCAGCCTGGCGGTGAGCGTGGTCGCCGGACTCTCCGAACGCAGGCGGCCGTTCGCGCTGCTGCGGCTCGGCGGGGCGCCGCTGGGCCTGCTGCGGACGGTGGTGGCCCTGGAGAGCGCGCTTCCGCTGGTGGTGGTCGCCGTGGTGGCGACCGGGACGGGCCTGCTGTCGGCACACCTGTTCCTGACCTCCCAGATGCACTACACGCTCGTGTCGCCGGGCGCCGTGTACTACGCCCTGGTCGTGGTCGGGCTGGTCGCCTCCCTCGGGATCATCGCCTCGACCCTGCCCCTGCTCCGGCGGATCACCGGCCCGGAAGCGGCCCGTAACGGCTGACCCCGGCCCGGCCCTCCCCCACCCCGGGGGGGCCGGGCCGGCCCCGGGGGCGCCACCCCACGGGGAGCGAAGCCGAACGGGCCCTGCGCGCACTCGGCTGCCGGGACGACCCGGCCGTCCGGGGCCGCCGCCGTCCACCGACCGGTCGATCGCGGACGAATCCGCCCGTGCGGGGTCGGCCCGGGACGCGTGCCAGGTCGGCGGCCGGAACGGCGACACCGCCGGGAACGACGGCCGGGGCGCCGCTGTGGCGCGGGTGCCCGGCCGACCTGACACTGGGCCGGACAGGAGCGGCACGGATCGAGTCCAGTGGGAGAGCGGATCATGCGGACGAACATGGTGCTCCGCGGCGTCGGCGTCGTGGTCGGTCTGGTGCTGATCGCCGGCGCGTTCGTCCTCGCGTTCTTCGTCACGCCCACCTACGTGGAACGGCTGCCCGGCGACACCGACGTCACCCGCTCCTACACCGGTAGCTTCAAGACCCTGCTCGACGCCCAGGAGGTGGCGAAGGGCAACCTGCTCTCGGCCGTCAAGCGGGACGTCCCGATGGCGGTCGAACGGACCGTCAAGGTGCTGGACACCACCGACGACACCGCTCTGGTCAGCGACAGCCGGACGACGACCGCGGCCGGCCGCGCGGTCGAGAAGACCACCTGGCAGTACGCCGTCGACCGCAAGACCCTCGAAGCGACCACCGATCACCCGTCCGGCTGGACGGTGGTCGACGCCAAGGGACTGACGGTCAGCTGGCCGATCGGCGCGAAGAAGCAGACGTACACCGGCTGGCGGCCGGAGACCGGGACGACGACCCCGCTGACGTACACGCGCACCGAGAGCAGGTCCGGCGTCAGCACCTACGTGTACCTGGCGAGGCTGCCCGCCACCCGGATCACCGACGCCCAGGTGCTCGCCGGGCTCCCGCCGGCCGTTCCGAAGAGCACCCTGGCGCTGGTCGCCCAGGTCGGCACCCTCTCGGCCGAGGCGAAGCAGAAGCTGGCCGCACTGCTGCCGACGCTGCCCGACCCCGTCCCGCTGACCTACACGCTGCAGAGCGCCGACACGTTCTGGATCGAGCCCGAGACCGGCATCGTGGTCGACACCCAGCGCTCCCAGCAGCGCACGGCCGGGGTCGTCGCCCCGAGCGACGGCGCCTTCCTCCCGCTGCTGCCCGTCTCCGACGTCTCGTACCGGCAGACGCCCGCCTCCGTGCAGGACGCCGCGAACGACGCCAAGGACTACCGCAACGCCATCTCGCTCCTCGGTACCACCCTGCCCGTCGTGCTGGGCGTGGTCGGCGCGGTGCTGGTCGCCGTCTCCCTCCTCGTCCGGCGCCGGGGCAGCCGCGGCGGCGCAGCCCCGGCCGGACCGACCGCACCGACCGGCACTCCGGGCGCACCGACCACTCCGGGCGCACCCGGTGGCACCCCGGGACCGACCCCGCCCACCGGCCCGCCCCCGCCCACCGGGCCGGGCGGAGTCGCCTAGGCCCTCTCTTTCGGATCTTGTCGGATCAGCGCGCGGCGGTGGGCGCCCGGCTGGGCGTGCCGGCGAATCGGCCTCGTACTGGACCGT